>MUCJ01000049.1 GCA_002816715.1 SAR202 cluster bacterium Casp-Chloro-G3
CCCCAGGGCTTGGTTAATATCCGCCCGGTAGTGGCGGCAGTCCGCGAATTCTTCGGCGGGTCTCAGCTTTCCCAGTTTATGGACCAGACCAACCCGCTGGCGGAATTGACCCATAAGCGGCGTCTCTCCGCTTTGGGCCCGGGTGGACTTTCCCGCGAACGCGCTGGCTTCGACGTTCGTGACGTTCACTTTTCCCACTACGGTAGAATCTGCCCAATTGAGACTCCGGAAGGCCCCAACATTGGACTGCTTAGCTCGCTGGCGTCCTATGCTCGCACCAACCCTTACGGTTTTATTGAGTCACCCTATCGTCGGGTGCTAAAGCAACTCCCATGCACTGCGCCAAACTTGGAAGGGCGTACGGTCACGCAAGCGGTGCTTGATGAGGCTGGTAAGACCATTGTTGCCCGGGGCAAGAGCATACCCAAGGGCCGGGTTTCAACTATTAACAAACTGCCAGAAGGCACCACTATTCACGTGCGTCCTTTCGTTGCGACCGGAGATCTAGACGTAATTTACCTCTCCGCCGACCAGGAAGAGACCTTCAAGGTGGCTCAGGCCAACTCCATACTGGATGACCTGCACCAATTTGTCAGCGACAAAGTCGAGGTTCGCGTCGCCGATAACTATATTGAGGACTCACCGGACGTCGTAGACCTGATGGACGTGTCGCCAATGCAGATCATGAGCATATCGGCGGCGTTGATTCCCTTCCTGGAGCATGATGACGCCAACCGCGCGCTGATGGGTTCAAACATGCAACGGCAGGCAGTGCCCCTGTTGCGTCCTGAGACTCCGCGCGTTGGCACCGGTATTGAACGGCGAGTCGCCCGAGACAGCGGCCAGGTGGTGCTGTCCCAAACCGCTGGAGTGGTCAGCTCAGCTAACGGGAGAGAGATCATAGTCGCCGATGAAGACGGCAAGGAGCACGTTCACCGGTTGATCAAGTTCTCCCGCACCAACCAGGGCACCTGTTTCAATCAGCGTTCCATGGTGCAGAAGGGTGACATCGTCGCTAGCGGTGACCCACTGGCAGATAGTTCCTCAACCGACCACGGCGACCTGGCTTTAGGGCAGAACGTGCTGGTAGCTTTCATGTCATGGGAAGGTTATAACTACGAGGACGCTATCATCCTTAGTGAGCGTCTGGTCAAAGATGACTTTTTCACTTCCATCCATATTGAAAAGCATGAGATGGAGGCGCGGGAGACCAAGCTGGGCCCGGAGGAGATCACTCGCGACATCCCCAACGTCGGTGAGGCCAGCCTCCGCGACCTGGACGAGCGGGGCATTATTCGCGTAGGAGCCGATGTAGGCCCCGGCGATATCCTGGTCGGTAAGGTAACGCCCAAGGGTGAGACCGAGTTGACCGCCGAGGAAAAATTGTTGCGGGCCATATTTGGTGAGAAATCCCGTGATGTGAAAGATACTTCACTGCGGGTTCCCCACGGTGAGCGAGGCAAGGTTATCGACGTAAAGGTGCTTGCTCGGGCCAAGCGCGACGACCTTCCCCCTGGTGTCAACGAAGCAGTCCGAGTCTGGATTGCGCAGACTAGGAAAATCTCAGTGGGCGACAAGATGGCCGGACGGCATGGCAACAAAGGCGTCGTTTCCAGGATATTGTCCCCCGAGGATATGCCTTTCTTGCCCGACGGTACGCCGGTAGACATAATCTTGAATCCCATTGGTGTGCCTTCTCGTATGAATTTGGGGCAGGTGTTGGAAACCCACCTTGGCTGGGCTGCGCGCGGACTGAACTACCACGCTCAGACTCCGGTTTTTGATGGAGCCAATGATGACTCAATTGAGGACTCTCTGGGTCGGCTTTGGTTCGCTGAACAAGCCAATGCTGTTGACTACACTCCCACCAGCGAATTGTCGCCGGTGATCAATTACGGGAAGGTCAAAAGCTGGCTATCTGAGCGCGGCTACGATATGGACCGGCTATTTAACGAAGATATTTATGGAGAAGCTAGAGAGGCTTCTCTGAGGCTCTGGCTTAAAGAAGTGGCGGGTGAAAACCCCGATGATCTGAATTTGGACGGACTGCTCGAGTTGGCCTTGAAGGTGCATCGGGAACGGCTGATCGCCCCGCCCACCTTCGGTAAGTTCCAGCTCTACGATGGGCGTACCGGGGAACCCTTCGATCAGTTGGTGACGGTTGGCAGTATCTACATGCTGAAGCTGATCCACTTGGTTGAGGATAAAATTCACGCTCGGTCCACCGGCCCCTACTCCATGATTACGCAGCAGCCCCTGGGCGGAAAAGCCCAGTTTGGCGGCCAGCGTTTCGGTGAAATGGAGGTCTGGGCCCTGGAGGCTTACAGCGCGGCGCACAACCTGCAAGAAGTGCTCACTGTCAAATCTGACGACGTTGCCGGTCGAGTCAAAACCTATGAGGCCATCGTCAAAGGCGAGCCGATCGGCCAGCCTGGCGTTCCTGAGTCTTTCAACGTACTTCTGAAAGAACTCCAGAGCTTGGGCTTGTCGGTAGAACTAATGAACGAGGAAGCTCGGACCCCGTTGAATCCGGGAATCGCTGATGAATCCGAACTATATCAACCTTTGGAGGCGGATTAATGGTAAGAATGGCCGATCGGACTGAAACTCCGGCAACAAATTTCAACGCGATCCGAATATCCATCGCCTCACCGGAGCAGATGCTTAACTGGTCTCATGGCGAAGTAACCAAGCCAGAGACCATCAACTACCGGACCTTGCGGCCGGAAAAGGACGGCCTTTTCTGTGAGCGCTTGTTCGGCCCGACCAAAGACTGGGAATGTTTCTGTGGTAAATACAAGCGCATTCGCTATCGGGGCGTAGTCTGCGACCGTTGCGGTGTTGAAGTCACCCGGTCCAAGGTGCGCCGGGAGCGCATGGGGCACATTCGCTTGGCTGCTCCGGTGGCCCACATCTGGTTCAGCAAGACCACTCCCAGCCGATTGGGCCTGCTGCTGGACCTGTCACCGCGAAACCTGGAGCGAGTGCTGTACTTCGCCCAGCACATCGTGGTGTCGGTGGACGAAGAAGCCAGAGACCTGTTGGTGGAACAAGAGCGGGCCAAATTAGAGTCTGAGGTTGGCCAACTCCGCCAGACTGCCGAGGAAAAGCTCGAAGAGTTAAATCGAAAAGTTGAAGGACTGGCCGAAGAGGGAATTGACCCAGCCGCCGATGCCGACCGATTCGCCATCCGGATTGAAATTGATGCGGTTAACGACCAATTGGCCAAAGATGAGGGCCAGTCAGAAGAGCGGCTACAGACCACCGTCGACGAATTGGACGACCTGCGTGTTCACAAGCTGATCGCTGAGTCTCGCTACCGGGAACTTAAGGAGCATTACGGCGAGGTTTTTCAGGCGTCAATGGGCGCTGAGGCTATATTGGCCATTCTGAGGACTATTGACCTGGAAGCCCTGCGCGAGCAGTTGGCCCAGGAAATGCGGTCTACTTCGGGCCAGCGGCGTAAAAAGGCCATCAAGCGTTTACGGGTGGTCGAGTCCTTCCGCAAGAGCGGCAACCGAGTCTCGGACATGATTTTGACCATTCTGCCGGTGCTGCCGCCAGAATTGAGACCCATGGTTCAGTTGGATGGCGGCCGGTTTGCCACCAGCGACCTGAACGACCTCTATCGACGAGTGATTAACCGGAATAACCGGCTCAAGCGGTTGATGGACCTGGGCGCGCCGGAGATCATTATCCGCAACGAAAAGCGGATGCTGCAAGAATCGGTGGACGCTCTAATTGACAACGGCCGGCGGGGGCGTCCCATACAGGGCAGCCACAACCACAAGCTCAAGTCGCTGTCAGACTTGTTGCGCGGCAAGCAGGGCCGGTTCCGCCAGAACCTGCTGGGTAAGCGGGTAGACTATAGCGGACGTTCCGTTATTGTGGTTGGGCCAGAGCTAAAGATGGACCAATGCGGTCTGCCCAAGCGCATGGCCCTGGAGTTGTTCAAGCCCTTCGTCATGCACCGCTTGGTGGTTCTGGGCATAGCCCCTAACATCAAAAGCGCCAAACGGATGGTGGAACGTACCCGGCCCGAAGTCTGGGATATCCTTGAGGACGTGATTAAAGACCGACCGGTGCTGCTGAACCGTGCTCCTACCCTGCACCGGTTGGGTATCCAGGCATTCATGCCCACGCTGATTGAGGGCAACGCAATCCAGATACATCCGCTGGTCTGCTCAGCGTTCAACGCCGACTTTGACGGTGACCAGATGGCGGTGCACGTGCCGCTGTCTCGTATGGCCGTCAATGAAGCTAAAATTGCCATGCTGAGCACCCACAACATGCTGTCGCCAGCCTCCGGAGACCCGCTGGTGGCCCCCACCCTGGACATGGTCATGGGTTGCTACTATCTGACTGCCATCCACGAAGGCGCGCTGGGCGAGGGCCGCAGCTTCTACGATTTCGATGAGGCCAATATCGCTTATGCTTCAGAAGTCATTGACCTTCGTGCCTTAATCAAGGTACGTAACGTTGCCGGAGCGCCCAATGATGAATGGGTTGAGACTACGTTGGGGCGATTGGTCTTCAATGACATTATGCCGGAGTCGGTTGGTTTTAAGAACATATTGATGGACCGTCCGGCTATCAAGGAACTGACCGCCGAACTGTACCATCAGCTCACCAACGAAGAAACCGCTGAAGTCCTGGACGCGATTAAGGTGTTGGGATTCCACTACGCTACCAGGTCGGGCGTCACCATTGCCATCAACGACATTCAGGTGTCGCCGAAGAAAGCAGCAATCCTACAGGAAGCCGCTGGCCTGGTTGATGGGTACGAAGAACAATTCCTGTCCGGCTTGATGACCGAACATGAGCGTTACACGCTGACAGTGGAAGCTTGGACCCGGGCTTCTGATCAGACCGAGGATCTGGTGCGAGAGGAACTGGCGAATTACGGTGGTATCGCCGTAATGGCCGTTTCCGGAACCAAGGGTAACATCTCCCAGATCAAGCAAATGGCGGGTATGCGCGGCCTGATGAGCAACCCTAAGGGGCGCATCATCGACATGCCCATCAAGTCCAGCTTCCGTGAAGGGCTGACCGCATTGGAGTATTTCATTTCCACTCACGGTGCCCGTAAGGGTCTAGCCGACACCGCCCTACGTACTGCCGATAGTGGATACCTGACCCGACGGCTGATTGATGTCGCCCAAGATGTGATCGTGTTGGAGGAAGACTGTGGCACCTACGACTCTTATTGGGTAGTAGCCAGGCCAGATGATGAGACCAACAACACTCTGGTGGAGCGTGTCATCGGCCGCATGGCGGCCACTGCCGTCGCGAACCCCATGACCGGTGAGATAATCCTGGACCGCAACGAAGAGATTGACGACTTCAAGGCCAGAGCGATGGTGGATGCGGGGATCACTGAAGTTCCAGTGCGCTCACCGCTGACCTGTGAGGCCCGACGCGGTGTTTGTCAGTTGTGTTACGGACGCTTGCCAGCCAGCGGTGTCGTGGTTGAGCAGGGCCAAGCCGTCGGAATTATCGCTGCCCAGAGCATCGGCGAGCCAGGCACTCAGTTGACCATGCGCACCTTCCATACTGGCGGCATCGCCGGTGTTGATATCACCAGTGGTCTGCCCAGAGTAGAAGAGTTGTTTGAGGCCAGGGTTCCCAAGAGCGCTGCTCTGCTGGCCGATATCGACGGCGTGGTGGAAATTATTGCCGATGATGAAGGCCGTCGGATTCGCGTCGTCAGCCGCGAAGAATTCCGGGAAGACTACGCACTTCCTAAGGGTGCGCTGGTGCTGGTTGATGAAGGCGAGTACGTTGAGCCTGGAGTGATCCTGGCTCAGGCCGCTCCTGCCAAGAATGGGAAAGGCAAGAAGCTCCCCGACGAAGCGGAAACTCTCCCCGCCGAGGAACTGATCGCTAGCATTGGCGGTCATGTTGAGCTAGCCACCGGCGGCATCGCCATAGTTTGGGAGGATGTCGAAGAGCGGGAGTACGTTGTTCCGGCTTCGGCCTACATCCTGGTCGCCGATGGCGAGGAGGTAAGGGCAGGTGACGCTCTGACCGCCGGGCCTCTGAACCCCCATGACATTCTGCACATCAGGGGTAAGGACGAGTTGCAGCGATACCAGGTTGACCAGGTTCAGCAAGTTTATCGCTCGCAAGGCGTTAGCATTCACGATAAGCATATTGAGATCATCCTGAGCCGGATGCTGAGACGGGTGCAGGTTGAATCCACCGGAGACGCTGATTTCATCCCAGGTCAAATGGTGGACAAGTTTGATTTCCAGGACAAAAACGGACGAGTCCTTGCGGAGGGAGGCGAGCCTGCTACTGCCAAGCCCATGTTGCTGGGTGTGACCCGTGCCTCCCTGCTCACCGATAGCTTCCTGGCTGCGGCCTCCTTCCAGGAGACCACCCGGGTGCTAACCCAAGCAGCGGTGAGCGGCGCGCACGACTGGCTTTTGGGATTGAAGGAGAACGTTATAATTGGACGTTTGATTCCGGCACGAATAGAGAGTCTGAGTGCAATAGTGGAAGCTGAGCCGGAATTGCCCTTGGAAATTGAAGACATGGTTCCGGCTGGCTGGCTAGACATGGCCAGCGAAGTCTCGTCCCAGTTCCCCTTCACGCCGCCGAAGCAAGAAGATGTCAGTGGGACTGCCTTCTTCTTGGGAGAATCTGAAGCAGCGGCGGATGTACCGGAAGACGATGACGGTGAGGAGGATTTCCTCAGCGAAAACGTCTTGCTGAGGAGCGGAGAGGACAGCAGCGAAGTCGACGGATCGGCGGCTTTCTCGTCAATCGATGAACCGGTCAACGATTAACTAGATCAAACGTAGGGGTGCCAATGTGTCTGACGAAGGTGTAAATCTAGCGGTAGACCTGGCACCCCAAAACCCCCACCACTTGAGGCTTTCCAATCCCATAATGATTGCCTCAGGTACCTTCGGATATGACGGGTATGGCCGTGGCCTGACTCCTGAGATGCGCCTATCTCAGTTGGGCGCGGTTATACCCAAGACCGTCACGCGACTTTCCCGGGAAGGCAACCCAGAACCGCGATGGTACCCCAAATCCTTTCGGGAAGCGCGGGAGGCGGGGGCGTGTATCTACCTCAACTCCATAGGCCTGGCTAACCCCGGGATCGAAGCCGCCCTGACTGATCTTGCGCCGCAATGGGCTAACTGGGGAGCCACCGTAGTGCTCAGCCTTTCCGCCGAGAGCGTCGTCCAGTTTGGTGAAATGGCGGCCATGACTCAAGGTGTGGGCGGCTTCCAGGCCATTGAGTTAAACCTGAGCTGCCCCAATGTTGATGACGGCGCGTTGTTCGGCCACGACGCCAAGTTGGCAGCAGCGGCCACCGCCGCCGTCCGCGCCAATACTACATTGCCGTTGCTGGTTAAGTTGGCCCCTAACGTCCCCGATATTACTCCCATCGCCAAGGCCGTGGTCGCGGCTGGCGCTGATGCCTTGACCATTTCCAACACCCTCCCCGCCATGACGATTGATGTTGAACAGCGTAAGCCGGTGCTGGGTGGGATAACCGGAGGGCTTTCCGGGCCGGGTCTGCGCGCGGTTGCCTTGGCCTTGGTCTACCGCGCCGTGCAGGCGGTGGATGTACCGGTCATCGGCGTCGGAGGAATCTTCACTGCCAATGACGCTCTGGAGTTCATCCTGGCCGGTGCCACGGCGGTGCAAATTGGCAGCGCCAACCTGGCCGACCTGTGGGCGCCCTTCAACATCCTGGAGGAGTTGAGGGCTTATTTGGAGGAGCATTCCATTCCAGACATCAACCAACTTGTTGGTGCGGCACAGATCAAAGCTCCGGTTTCGTAACTTTATTATGGCCCTGGTTGAGGCCGTACCCTACTCTTCCAATCCCCTTCACCCTACCCGCCGCTCAAGCCAACAGGAGGAGCGCACCATGATCTGGCTATTCTGGGGTCTGTAAATTGGTCTACTTGGTGGGTTGTGGCTCATGTCGATGATCGCCCGCAGGAGAGGCGGAGGTCGATATGGCACTCCGCGTCCGCCGTTGTCCCGTATTGTGTGGGCTTTCGGGCAGAGCTTTCGCTATGGTCTGGGGGGAATGATGGGGCCCAGACGAGGGATTTTCCGGGATGAACCGCCCAATGACCCAGCCAATGATTACGTTCGGGACTACGAGCGAGATCTTAACAAGAGGGATTAGCATGGGCCTAGATAGCTTGATGCGTCAGAAGGCAACCAGTTAAATGTGAAAGACCGGAGCGCGGCTTGCCGCGCTCCGGTCTTTTTAATTGCCTGGCCTTTAAGACCTGCGATAAATGCCCGATCCTCAGCGTGGTAGAACTACACCGCTAGGGCCTCTGCCCCCGCCTTGGTGAGCGACAGGCCAGTCCCGCCAGCGTCCACCACAATGTGGTCGCCTTCCAGGAAGTCGCCAGCCAAGATTCCCTTGGATAGCGGGTTCTCCAGGAACCGCTGGATGGCCCGGCGCAAAGGCCGCGCGCCGTACACCGGATCGAACCCCTCCCGGGCCAACCAGTCGCTGGCCTCTGAGGTCAACTCAAAGGTGATGCCGCGCTCGGTAATGCGCGACTGAACGTCCTTGATCATCATGCCCACCACCTGCACGATCTGCTCTCTGGTCAGCGGATGGAAAACGATGGTCTCGTCGATGCGGTTCAAGAACTCAGGCCGGAAGGTCTTCTTCAGCGCCTCGTCCACCGCGCTGCGCAACCGAGTCTCGTCGTACTCCGGCCCACGTTCGTCGGTGCGGAACCCGTAGGGTTGGCGGGCCAAGTCGCCGGTGCCCAGGTTGCTGGTCATAATGATTACCGTATTGCGGAAGTCCACCGTGCGCCCGTGACCGTCGGTCAAGCGGCCATCCTCCAGTATCTGGAGCATGATGTTGAACACATCAGGATGGGCCTTCTCGATCTCATCAAACAGGAGCACCCGGTAAGGACGTCGTCGCACCGCTTCGGTTAGCTGGCCGCCTTCGTCATACCCAACGTAACCGGGAGGCGCACCAATTAGCCGTGATACAGTGTGCTTCTCCATGTACTCTGACATGTCGATGCGCACCATGCTGCTCTCATCGTCAAACAGAAACTCAGCCAGGGCCTTGCTTAGTTCGGTCTTGCCCACCCCAGTTGGGCCCAGGAATATGAAACTGCCGATGGGCCGTCGCGGGTCGCTCAGTCCGGAGCGAGAGCGGCGTATGGCATCAGAAACAGCGACCACTGCTTCTTCCTGCCCAATCAGCCGCTGGTGCAGAACTTCCTCCATGTTGATCAGCCGTCCGGCTTCCTGTTCCAGGAGGCGACCGGTGGGAATCCCGGTCCAACGGGAGATCAGTTCGGCAATGTCGCTCTCGTCCACCACCATGTCTACTTTGTGGTTTCCCTGCACATTTCGCTTTTCGTCCTGGTATTCCTGCTCCAAACGCAGTTTTTCAGTCTTGAACTGGGCCGCTTGCTCATAGTCAGACCGCTGAGATGCGGCTTCTTCCTGGTCGGTAAGCTGGCGGATTCGATTTTCCAAGGCTTGCAGGTTGCTCGGTAAGGTTTCAGCGTCGATACGCAGCTTGCTGGCGGCCTCGTCGATCAGGTCAATGGCCTTGTCCGGCAGTTGCCGGTCGCTGATATAGCGGTCGCTGAGCTTGGCCGACGCCACCAGCGCCGATTCATCGATGGTCACCTTGTGGTGGGCCTCGTAGCGTGGCTTCAGGGCCTTCAAGATTTCTATGGTGTCTTCCAGGCTGGGTTCTTCCAGGTACACCGGCTGGAATCGCCGCTCTAAAGCGGAATCCTTCTCAATATACTTTCGGTACTCGTCCAGCGTGGTCGCTCCAATCACCTGCAACTCGCCCCGCGCCAGGGCAGGTTTGAGCATTTTGCTGGCGTCTACTCCGCCTTCAGCGGCTCCCGCCCCTACCATGGTATGGATTTCATCCAGGAACAGGATTATCTCTCGTTGGGCCTGCTTGACCTCGTCCATCACCGACTTGAGACGCTCTTCGAACTCACCCCGGAACTTGGAACCAGCCACCAGTGCGCCCATGTCCAAGGCCATCACCCGACGGCCCTTCAGGGATGATGGAACATCCCCGGAGGCGATGCGGGAGGCGAGACCTTCGGCGATGGCCGTCTTACCGACACCGGCCTCACCGATGATTACCGGGTTGTTCTTTTTGCGGCGGGTCAGCGTTTGCATCACCTGGCGTATCTCTTCATCGCGCCCAATGACCGGGTCCAGTTTGCCTTCTCTAGCCAGCTTGGTCAGGTCGATGCTGTATTTCTCCAACGCCCGATAGTGGCTCTCGGCCCGGGGATCATCCACTCGGTGGCTGCCTCTAACCTTGAGCAGTGCCTGGTACACCATGTCCCGGTTTATGCCGAACTCCTGCAGGATCTTGGCCGAGTCTCCCTGCTGCTCCATTGCGGCGGCGACAAACAAGTGATCAACGCTGACGAACTGGTCATTCAGTCGCTTGGACTCTTCTTGGGCATTTTCCAGCAGCCGCTGCACTCTTGGCGTGGCAAAAATTTGATTGCCGCCCTGGACCACCTTGGGTGCGGCTTCCAGGACTTGATGCAGTCTAGACTTCATCGCCTCCACCGAGACACCCAACTCCTCCAAGATTTTGGCGGGGATGCTATCTTCCAGGCCAATGAGGGCCAGCAGTATATGCTCTACGTCCCACTGGGTGTGCTGGTAGCGGCGCACCAATTCTTGGGAACGCTGGAGAACCTCTTGAGCTTGCTCGGTAAATTATTCGGGTCTTAAAACCATGTGAATCACCTCCGTGATATGGGCTTGGCGGCCTAAAATTCTGATTCTAGGGCTTGAGCCAATTGGTCAATTTGTTACTGTTTACTGTATGGATTTCTTGTATTACCTGGTTCCGGCCTGAGTGTGTTGCTGCAGTCTGTTGACTTCCTTAGTAAGTTTCTTGACCTCTACTTCTAATTCCTCGATACGTTCTACCAGCTTCAACGCCACTTCGGCGCCCGCCAGGTTCATCCCCATCTCATCGGTAAATGCCTTGATTCGACGTAGCCGGTCAATGTCGGTGGGGGAGTACAACCTTTGGCGCCCGACACTCCGGGAAGGCCAGATCAACCCCACCCGCTCGTAGTAGCGCAGGGTTTGGGCGTGCAGCCCGACCATTCGGGCGGCGATACTGATGACGAAGCAAGGTTCGTCTCTAGACTCATCTTCGTAAACCATGATTAACTCCTGCTGGCGGCCCGCATTTCCTTCAGCCTACGGAAAAGCTCCTTCTCGTCTTCAGTCAGGTCGGTGGGGAGCTTCACCTTGACGGTGGCGTACAGGTCGCCCTTGGACGCGGGCTGGCTCAGTCCGGGCATGCCCTGCCCGGCCAGCCGAAACCGC
>MUCJ01000050.1 GCA_002816715.1 SAR202 cluster bacterium Casp-Chloro-G3
CGACGCGCCGATAGCGCAACCCGGGATGGCCGCTGCCGCCGCCCGCGCCGCCGCCGTCGAGGCTGCCGCTGCCGCTGAGGTTGCCGCCGCGGCGGCCGCTGAAGCTGATGCTATTGCCGCTGCCGAAGCCGAACCGGCGACGGAGGAATCTGTCGCTGAAGCAGAACCCGCTGCCGAAGCCGAACCGGCGACGGAGGAATCTGTCGCTGAAGCAGAACCCATTGCCGAAGCCGAACCGGCAGTTGAAGAACCCGTGGCCGAAGTTGACCCAGTGGAAGTTGACCCAGTGGAAGTTGAGCCGGTCAGCGAACCGGAATCCCAGTCGGAAGAAGAACGCTCCGAAAGCTAAGGGGGTTGCATTGAACAAGATTATCGTAATTGGCAACCTTGGCCGTGACCCGGAGATGCGTTACACTCCCAGTGGGCAGAGTGTTACCTCCTTCAGCGTGGCCTCCAACCGCAAGTACACCACTGGCGCTGGAGAGCAACGCGAAGAGACCGAGTGGTTCAATGTGAGCGCTTGGGGGAAGTTGGCCGAGCTATGCAATCAGTTCCTGACTAAAGGCCGTCAAGTATACGTTGAAGGCCGGTTGCACAGCCGCAGCTATGAGGCGCGCGATGGGCAGTTGCGCTTCTCCAATGAAATTACCCTTACCGACGTCCAATTCTTGGGTGGCGCTGGTGCGGTCGGTGAAGACCGTTCTCCCTACAGCCCAGGTTCTGGTGGGGGCGATGAAGGGCCGCCCTTGGATGACGTCGATGACCTGCCTTTTTAAACCGGTAAATCCATCTGGAGGAGCAGCCCGTAAATGACAACGACACAAGAGCCGACACCCGGCGCGCCACAACCGAGACCTTATAGTCCCCCCCAGGGTGCTGGCGCGCCCCGACCCGGTGGATTCCGGCCCGCTGGCAGCACTGGGTATCGGCCCAGTGGCCCAGGAGGCCCCCGTCCGGCTGGCGGACAGCGTCCCGGCCCCGGTGGTGTTAGGCCGAGAGGAAGATATGGGCCGCGTCGCCGCGTGTGCTCCTTCTGCGTTGAGCACGTCAAGGGCATTGACTATAAGGACGTGGATCGTATCCGCCGGTTCATCTCGGATCGAGCTAAGATAGAGCCCACTCGTAAGACCGGAGTATGCGCCAAGCATCAGAGGCTGTTGAGCACCGCCATCAAACGCGCCCGGCATTTGGCGTTGCTGCCCTTTGTGCCGAATCCGGCACTGGGCGGCATGGGCGGCGGATACCGTCGCTAGAAAGCTTTAGAACCTATCTCAAAACTCTCCTGGTCGGAGAGAATTATCCTTCGACAGGCTCAGGATGAGCAGCGGTGAGTCTCCGATCCGCTCATGGCGACCTTGTAGAACCATGTTTAAAGATAGTCATCAAGTAGTACGCATTAGTCAGTACGACAAGCAATTCCGGGTCACTGAGCTGCCTGGGTCGCGATCATGGTTTACCCTGACGTTCATCAAGACTAAAGGCACCATCTCTTAGAGGTTTTTGTTATGGCCCTCCCCTGGCAACGTCGGGATCCTCGCATCGATGGCACACCTACCCGCCGTCGCAATCGTCGGCGGGATCGTCCCAGCTCGGAAGAAACCCAACAGCAGAGCGCCCGTGTTCAGGAAGAACGGCGCCGTCAGCGCTTGGCCGTTACCATCGGTATCATGCTGATTCTGGCCATATTCGCCATTGTTGCGGTGGGCCTATACCGCGAATTCTACGAACCTCCTCGCGTAACTGCCGGAGAGGTACGCGGTGTCAAATTCACTATGGGCGATCTGGTGGAGCGCATCCGGGTGCTCCAGGGCATCAACCGATATGAGCAGGGCGGCTTTGTCGACCTGAGCGTAGTGCCTTTCCAATACCTGCAGGACATGCTCAACGCAGAGATATTGCGACAAGCGTCCCCTGGGCTGGGATTCACCGCCACTGATGAGGATATAGACCAAGAGATTAGAAGGCGATTTTATCCCACGCCTCCGGCCGGGCAGGAGGCCGATACTGAGCAACTGGACCGGGAATTTGAGAACAACAAAAGCAACCTTCTCACTCAGGTAAACCTTTCCGAAGCAGCATACCGGCAGTTGGTTGGTGAGGACTTGCTGGAGTCGCAGCTTTCGCTGATGTTCTTGAGCAGTATTCCTGAAATGCCGGAGCAGGTGGAAGTTGATTGGATACGTCTGGATTTTGGTGGCGCGGTAGTCCCGGAGGAAGTCAGAGCCAGGCTGGACACCGAAGACTTCAATGCCGTTGCCTTTGAAGTGGGCGCTTCCGCTGGGTTCGCCAACGAGCAGGGTTACGTTGGTTGGGTTCCTCAGGGGGCTTTCCCTGATCTGGATGCGGTGCTCTTTGGCGACCAGGAGAACGATGTGGAACCCTTGGCGGTGGGAGCCATCAGCGACCTGATTTTCACGCAGGGCGGAGTTTATATCATCAAGAAGCACTCCGGCCTGGAGGAACGGGAGTTGGAATTCCCGATGCTGAGGCAACTGGTCACGGTGAGGGTTGCGGAGTGGAAGAACGAGCAGTTGACCCGTGGTTCCGACGAGGGTTGGCTTACTATTAACTTTGACAGTGAGCGGTATGCTTGGGTTGCCGACCAGGTGCGCCTAACCAGCCCCCGCGTGGAACAACCGCAGCGGGATAATCAGGGCGGATTGCCCATCGGAGGCCGATAGACGGCTAAGGTGAGTGCTATCCGGGAAATACAAGAAATAAATGTTGGCTTATTGGGACTGGGAGTAGTCGGTGGCGGGGTTGCCACAACTTTGATAGACCAGTCCTTGAGCATTTCCCAAAAAATTGGCCTTCCGGTAAACCTCAAAAAAATCCTAGTGCGAGACCTCAACAAACCGCGAGATTCCAATGTCCCGCCGGGTCTGATCACCACCAACCCAGAAGATATTCTGGCCGACCCCTCCATACAAATTGTGGTTGAGGTCATCGGCGGCACCGAACCCGCCGCCCAATATCTTAAGGACGCCCTTTCCTCCGGTAAGCATGTGGTCACCGCTAACAAAGAGGCGATGGCCAAATATGGGCCAGAATTGTTTGACCTGGCCCGGCAAAACCGGGTAAACCTCCTGTTTGAGGCCAGCGTCGGCGGTGGTATACCCATCGTCGGCAGCTTGATGAGTCAGCTACTGGCCAACGATATCCAGTCCATCCGCGGCATCATCAACGGCACCACCAACTACATCCTGACCCAAATGGCAGACCAACATAGCGAAACCGATTTCCACCAGGCTCTGGCGGAAGCCCAGCAGCAGGGCTTTGCCGAAGCCGACCCGACCAATGACGTGGAAGGATTCGACGCGGTTTACAAGCTGTCGATTCTGGCTTCTTTGGCCTTTCATCAACGGGTATCCCCGGATGACATTTACCGGCAAGGGATTACCAATTTGCAGCCTCAGGACTTTCGGTACGCGCAGGAGTTGGGCTACGCCATCAAGTCGCTGGCCGTTGTCACCCTGGAGCAAGGCGATATTAGAGCGCGGGTGTACCCTGCGTTGGTTCCGGTGGAGCATATGCTGGCCAAGGTGGATGGGGTGTATAATGCGGTGGAAGTTACTGGCAGTCTGTGCGGGCAGGTCCTGTTTCACGGCCGGGGCGCAGGACGAGGGCCGACCACCAGCGCGGTAATGGGCGACCTGATCGACATTGGCCGCCGGTTGCACATCAATCAGCCGCCGATTCCGGTGATCGAATCTGGTCACACTTTGCGAGTGCAGTCCATTGATGACCTGGAAACCCAGTATTACATCAGGCTAAACATTGCAGATCAACCGGGGGTGCTGGCCCAGATTTCCAAGATTCTGGGCGACCGCAGCATTAGCATAGCTTCGGTTCTGCAAAAGGACACCTTTCCAGATGAACAGAAAGCCGAACTGGTTATCACCACTCATCCGGCCAGAGACGCCTCAGTTCAGGAAGCCATGAGGCTGGTCGCGGAACTTGACGTGGTTAACCAAGTCAGCAACATGCTGAGGATTGAAGGGTAAGGGAAAGGCCCTCGGTGGGCTTCTATCGACCAAGAAGCTGACTACACGGAAGTTTTTAGCGAGAATTACAGCAACTCCTTATCCCATCAAGGGAGAAGGGTGGGACGAGGGCGAAACCTCTCTCCGCAGTCGTCTCCCACAAGGGGAGACGAAGCTAGCAACAGAAACCGTTTTGCCAAGAACGGCAACGGTGAGGGCGAAAAAGTAAGATATGGGCGTTGGAGTATTACAGCAGTACCGAGAGTACCTGCCGATAACGGACTCTACTCCTATGCTCAGCCTTGGCGAGGGTGATACCCCGCTGGTCAGGTCCAACCGGCTTGGCCCAGAATTGGGGTGTGGCGAGTTGTATTTCAAGCTGGAGGGATGCAACCCCACCGGCTCTTTCAAAGACCGGGGCATGGTGGTAGCCATTGCCAAGGCTCTGGAAGAGCACAGCGTGGGGATAATGTGCGCCTCCACCGGCAATACCAGCGCATCGGCGGCGGCCTATGGCGCTTACTGTAAACTACCAGCGATGGTATTGATTCCCAAGGGTGAGGTCGCTCTGGGCAAGTTGGCCCAGGCAATGGCCTATGGCGCGAAGATCATCATGGTGGACGGTAACTTTGATGTCGCGCTCAAGTTGGTGCGCGACTTCACCAGCAGGCATCGGATTACCCTGGTCAACTCGGTAAATCCGCATCGCCTGCAAGGGCAGAAGACCGCCGCCTTTGAAGTGTCCGATGTGCTGGGCGACGCGCCTGACTATCTGTTCATCCCGGTGGGAAATGCCGGTAACATCACCGCCTACTGGCGAGGATTTAAAGAGTATTATCAGGCCGAACTGACCACTCTCCTGCCCCACATGATGGGGTTTCAGGCGGCGGGCGCGGCACCCATCGTTCTTGGCCATCCAATTAAAAACCCGCAGACCATCGCTTCAGCCATTCGTATTGGCAATCCGGCCAGTTGGCAGAGCGCGTTGGAGGCCCGGGACGAGTCGGGCGGTGTCATCGACTCGGTCACCGACGACGAGATATTGGACGCATACCGGCGGCTGGCCTCCACTGAAGGAGTCTTTGGCGAACCGGCGTCGGCGGCCTCGGTAGCCGGGCTGATCAAGCTGGTAGGTCAGGGACTCAACCTGTCCGACCAGCGGGTAGTCTGTATAATTACCGGGTCGGGACTCAAAGACCCAGACCTGGCAGTCAGCAGCTCCTTGGGGCAGACCATTGAAGTTGAACCCACCCTCGAAGCTCTGGAAGCCGTCGCGTTGACCGCCGCGCTATAACCGGCAAAGGATAAAATCATTCAGCAGCAACGCATTGAAAAGGCCGTTAGCGACATCCTGGAAGCCATTGGCGATGACCCTCAACGAGAAGGCTTACGGGACACACCAAACCGCGTCGCCAGCATGTACCTGGAGCTTTTCTCCGGCATTGGGCTGGATCCGGCGGAGGCTATTGACGCGGTATTTGAAGAAGACCACCATGACCCGGTCATTCTGAAGAACGTCACCTTTTATTCGGTCTGTGAGCACCATCTGTTGCCATTCTTCGGGCTAGCCCACCTGGCATATGTCCCCAGCGGCAAAGTGGCCGGTATCAGCAAATTGGTGCGCTCTCTGGAGGTTGTCGCCCGACGGCCCCAGGTGCAAGAGCGTCTGACCCGGCAGTGGGCCGACGCCGTGTTCACCGCGCTCAGCCCCCGGGGTTTGGTGGCTCAAATTGAAGCCGAGCATCTTTGTATGTCGATGCGGGGCGTACAGAAACCGGGCAGCCAGGTGGTGACCACCGCAATTAGAGGCGTCTTTACTGATAGCAGCTTCGACAGCGAGCGTCTGCTATCATTACTAAAAAGGTAGTATCCATGTCAGCCATACCCTTCGCCTCCTTCCAGGAGATTTTACAGAAATGGGAAAGCCTACTGCCAGTCTGCCCGGCTGACACCCTGTATCTGACCCCTCAGTGGCAGGAAATCTGGTGGAATACCTTTGGCAACGGCCGGGAGATGGCCGGCTTCTACATTGAAGAGTCAGATGAGGTAATGGCCATTGCCTCCCTATCCCGGCAGAACGGTGTGGTCTCTTTGATGGGCAGCCCGGAAACCTTTGATTACAACGACTTTATGGTTCGTCCGGGCTATGAGTCCGCTTTTTACCCCAAACTGTTGCAGCGCCTAGCAGAAACGGAGTTTGGCACTCTGCAACTTTATTCATTGCGCGAGTCCTCGCCGACGTTGCAGCATCTCCCCGAGTTGGCGAAGCAGCTGGGCTACTCGGTGGAGATTGCCGAAGAGGGTGTGGCCCCCGGAATTGCACTGCCCGCCACTTGGGACGATTACCTGGCAGTCCTCAACAAGAAGGATCGCCACGAGCTGCGCCGTAAGTTTCGTCGCCTTGAGGCATTGGATACCTGGAAATGGTACTGTATAAGCGAAGAGAACGAGGTTTCCGCCCGCCTGGACGATTTTCTGGCGCTGATGCGGATGAGCGATACGGAAAAGGCCGAATTTATGACCCCATTGCAGGAGGGGTTCTTTCGTGAAATGGCCCGCCGCATGGCCCAGTTGGGCCTGATCAAGCTGTTCTTCATGGAGTTGGAGGGCAATTTAGTGGCATCTAGTATATGCTTTGACTATGGTTCTGCGCGTCTGCTCTATAACAGCGGCTATCACCCCGACTACAGCTACTACAGCGTGGGCCTGTTGCTTCATGCGCTGTGCCTTCGGGAAGCCATTGAGCAGGGCAAAGATTACTTCGACTTTCTGCGCGGTTCTGAGCCTTACAAGTATCATCTGGGAGGCCAGAACCAGATTCTGTATCAAATGGTGGTGAAACAAAATTGAGTGTAGATAGAGTGGCTCTGGTCAGCTTTCATGCTTGCCCTCTGGCGGCTCCCGGGCAGGGCAAGTCGGGGGGTATGAACGTATACGTGCAGCAACTGGCCCGTTCTTTGGGCAACCTGGGCGTGTCAGTGGACATCTATACCCGGCAGCATCCCGACTCAGCCAGCTCCATTGAGGAAATAGGCCCTGGTGTACGAGTCATACACTTGCCTGGCGGGGACGCCAATGCGCCAATGGAAGACCTGTTTTCTCATCTACCAGATTTTCTGGAAGCAGTCCGGGAGTTTCGCGCTGAAAATAAATTGACCTATGATGCAGTGCACTCCCACTACTGGCTTTCCGGCTGGGTGGGCCGCGCTTTGGCTCGCGACATGGATGTGCCCCACGTTGCCACCTTCCACACTCTTTCGTTGATCAAGATGCAGTCGCGGGCCGGTGAATCGGAACCGATACATCGTCAGCGGGTAGAGCGCGAGTTGATGGCCGATGTTGACCAGATCGTCGCCTTCAGTCCCCACGAACGGGACGCTATGGCCCGTCTTTACGACGCCGACCCCGACCATATTGAGTTGGTGCCTTGCGGGGTAGACCTTGATCGGTTCCAACCGCTAGACCAGGAAGAATCACGGGAAAGGCTGGGTCTCAACGGCGATAAAGTCCTGCTATTCGTGGGCCGAATCGAATCGCTGAAGGGCTTGGATTTGTTGGTGCACACCGCCGCGCAGATGGAGACCTGTCAAGGTATGCGAGTGCTGGTGGTGGGCGGCGACGATGGCAAAGAAGGAGAGGCGGCCAGAGTCCGACAGTTGGTGCAGGACCTGGATATGGACGATATCTTCGATTTTGTGGGCCGGGTTGACCAGGAAGATATGCCTCTGTACTACAGCGCTGCCGATGTATGTGTGGTGCCTTCTTTCTACGAAAGTTTCGGCCTGGCCGCGCTGGAATCAATGGCCTGCGGCACGCCGGTGGTCGCTTCCCGCGTTGGTGGACTGTCTACGGTGATCCAGCATGGACGCACTGGCTATCTCAAGTCGTGGCGCTGCCCGGAGGCTTTTGCTAACTCACTGGAGATGATAATATCCAGTAAAAGGCTGCAAGACAGCATGGGGATAGCGGCTCGCAAAAGGGCAGAGGACTTGGGATGGGACCAGGTGGCGGAGCGAATGCTGAGAATTTACCAACGCTCACCCAGGAAGGTTCCTTGCCCTAGCTAGGGTGTCGCCGGGGCAATGCCCGCTTCTGGTGCGGTGTTAACCCGGTATTGACAGTTGTTAAATTGGGCTGGCTAGACCCCTTCTCCCTTGATGGGAGAAGGCTGGGATGAGGGTGATACCCCTCACCTCATTCCTCTCCCACATGGGGAGAGGATGCCACCAATCACAACACGATTGACGCGGTACCAGTCGGGTAATTTATGCCAATTCGCTTGGTTAGGGCCATAGATTCAGCCCGCACATCTTGAATTTGCCAAAGGACATCAGCGGAATGCGACCGCTGATGTTTCGACGGCTCATCAAGAGCGGTTTACGGCCTTTTCAGGAGTAGTGGATGGACCCTATACCTCACCGGCATGGCTTCCTGGGGAGTCTGGCGGTACATATCCAGACCATGCTGGGCGCTGGCCTGCTGGTGGTGTTGCCCATTGGGGTCACCATCTTCATCCTCAAATTTTTCTTCGAATTTTTCGACCCAATACTGCAACCCCTGCTCAAATTCCTGCCGGGGCCGCAGATACCGGGTTTAGGCATCATCACCCTGGTGTTGTCGGTCTATTTGGTTGGATTGATCGCTACTCAAGTAGTGGGCGGACGCTTGATCAACGTCGGACATCGGGTGATTGAACGCATTCCGGTGGTCAAGAGCATATACAGTACCACCAGAACCGGTGTGGAAATCTTAACCGGCTCCAAAGACCATCCCTATCGGGGGGTGGTATTGGTGGAGTTTCCCAGGAAGGGGATGAAAGCCATTGGTCTGGTAACCGCAAATCTGGGCGTGATGGACGGCTCAGAAACGGTGGCGGTCTACATTCCCACCACGCCGGTTCCCTCCTCTGGGTTTCTGGTGATAATGCCGCTTAGCGAGGTGACTCTCACTGAGATGAGCGTTGACGATGCTATGAAGATGATTGTATCTGGCGGTATCCTGGCCAAAGAGATATTGATACCGGCGGAGCCCAACTGGGACAAGATTCCCAAACCACCGGCTGGAAGTGACCGTTGAGGACGCTGACTAGCCCTTAAAGGCCCTTACAGTGTGTACTCGTACCAATGCAGCTCCGCCACTTTCTCAAATCCCACCGATGTGTACAGTCGGATGGCCGGCGTATTGTTGCCGTCAACGTGCAGGCCGATCTCGTTCACGTGAATTGATTGCAGGTACTCCATTCCGGCCACCATCACCGGCTTGCTGATGCCTTTGCCTCGGTAGTCGGGGGCGATGCCGATCATCCCAATTATCCCCTTGGTCTTGCCGTCGGAGGGAGCGAGACAGGTCCAGCAATATCCAGCCAGTTGGTCCTGGTCGTACAGAAACAGAATCCCTTGGTGAGAAGTGTTGCCCGCTGAACTGCGGTACTCAATCTGCTCTACCGAGTTGGGACAAAACCCCCAGCTTCCGGTGAAGGCGGCGTTTTGCACCTCGGTCAGGGCCGCCGCGTCGCCGGGCTGAAAATGGCGCACGGTGAACCCGGTCGGCGCGTCTGCTTGAGGCAAATGGTCACCCATCCACTTCATGTCCCAATAGACCCGCGCCAGATGAAACCCTGCCCGCTGCAGAAGCTCGCTGCGTAGTGAGTCCTGCCCCAGACAGATGTGAGCGACCTTTGCGTTCAATTCTTTGGAGCGGCTAATGGCCTGCTTGACCAGCTCCTCCTCAAGTGTGCTGCCTTCTATTTGAGGTGCCACATCCAGCGCCAACACTGCCCGTCTGATGGATGGCTCTGGAAATATCAGGCAGCAACCTAGAATACCACCATCAGCTTCCAGCAACAGACAGTTTTCTTCCGGGTACAGGTCGGGCTGTCTGAGGTTCTCTTGAAAACTCTGTTGACGCACTTTGCGGTCCTGCTCGTTCTGAGCTTGGACTGTCCCGATGAAATCGAGCAGTGCTGGCAAGTCCTGCCAGGTAAATTTCCTTACTGCCAAAAGATGGCTCCGAAATAGGGTGATAATCTGAAATAGCCTGGTTTAAACTAAATGCCGAGGCTGGTTAACGAACTGGTCAGCGTGATTAATCGTGCGTGATAAGAGGGCTAGTAGTTCGCTCCAGATGGCATAACCTGGAATGCAGGGGCCGACCTATTGACACGGTTGCCCGATTGTAGCAGAGTAACCTACGGTCGTACAATCCCTGAGCAGTGAGCGCCCTGACAACTGCCAAGGCGCGAAGATTCCGCCCGGCCAAAGAGCTTGAAACACTATAATCCACTGGAGGTAAATAGGGGATGGAAGTAACCCCGCAGCGTGTTCTGGTAGTTACCCCGCACCCCGACGATGCCGAAATCTGGTGTGGGGGGACACTGGCCAGTTGGATTAAGCAAGGCGCCGAGGTACATTACCTATTGTGTACCGACGGCGGCCGGGGCACTGATCGGCCCGGTATTTCGTCTAAAGAGCTTTCGGCGATCCGGGAGCAGGAACAGCTAGACGCAGCCCGGATACTGGGCGTAAAGAATGTAGTGATGCTGCACCGCCCCGACGGAGAATTGGAAGATACCAGCGATTTCCGCAAAGACATTGTGCGCCAGATTCGACTGGTCAAGCCAGAGGTGGTGCTTTCAACCGAACCCTACCGAGAAAATTTCGCCTGGCACCGGGACCACCGAATCACCGGGCAGGTGACTCTGGACGCGGTATTTCCCTATGCTCGCGATCATCTACACTTCGGCGAGTTGTGGAGCGAGGAAGGACTGGAACCGCACAAGACCGGCACGATGCTGTTCTGGGGCACCGAACGTCCCGATACCTTTATCGACATCACCCAAACTCTGGATCAGAAGATTCAATCGATCAAAGCCCACCAGAGCCAGATGAACGGTCGTTCCGAGGCCGAAATTCTGGAGTTCCTCAAGGGACGGGCCAGAGACGCCGGGCTTGAGAATGGGCACGAGTACGCTGAAGCCTTCCGCAAGGTGACCTTCCGCACGTAGGTGACATAAAATAGCATGAGTCATCCCGAAGTTTCCAGCCAGATGGTAGACCGTGCACGTCCCTAACCAGTCGCAGGCGGTAACTCCCTCTCCCTCGATGGGAGAGGGTTGGGGTGAGGGTGAG
>MUCJ01000051.1 GCA_002816715.1 SAR202 cluster bacterium Casp-Chloro-G3
GGGGTTTTTCTACAGTTCTTCAGTGCGCAATTGGGTTGGCGTCTGGTCTTTTTGACCTCGCTGCCCATCGGCTTGCTGGCCCTCAAAACCGGCTACCCATTGCTCAAGTATCAGGCGCAGCAGTTCACTGAGCAAGTTGGCAACATATCCATCAATTACATCGGCGCTGTCTTGATGGTGGTTACCTTAGGTGCCTTCGTCCTGTCTGGCTTGCATATCCATGAAGGCGCAGAAGCCTTCACCACTCCAGAGGCCCTGGGATACCACCTGCCCATGCACCTGCTGTTCCTGGCGCTGCTGGGTCTGTTCATTGTAGTGCAGGCTCGTAGCAGTAATCCCTTCGTTGATTTCCGGTATTTCAAGAAGAAATATTTCTCAACGGCCCTCTACAGCAACACAACCTTCCATTTTTCCATGCTGGCGGTCACTACCTTGATCCCAATCATGGTGGAAAATGGGCTGGGAAAACCTCCAATTTTCGTGACCATGGTGCTAATACCCAACCAGTTGCTGGGACTGTTTTTGCCAACACTGGCCGGGTGGGTCTATGACCGGTACAATCCTAGGTGGCTCAGACCGGGCGCGCTGGCTAGTATCGCGTTGGGATTCCTGCTGGTGGGCATATTCTCCACTCAGGTGGCCGTGTGGGGTATCCCGCTGTTGATGTTGCCCACCTATATTGGTGCCAACCTGTTCAACACTGCCAACAACGCTCTGGTGATGAACACCCTGCCGGAGAATCGCAGCTTTGCCTCCGGTATGTTGGAAACTACCAGGCAAATGGGGCATACCTTGGGTGCTACCGTCGGTGCTACGGTATTGGGGTTGGCCCTGCCGGTGACCATCGCCTTCCTGCCCTTGGGTGAGTCGCAGGCATTGTATCGAGAAGGGTTCCGGTTCGCGGCCCTGGCGGTAGTTTTAACCATTTTGTCGGGCAGCCTGGTGGCAGTTTTCCAGAAGATGCCGGAAACTATGGTGCGGCGGGCGGCGCCGGAGGCGGTGCCTCAGCCTCAAGCCACCGGTGGCGACGGCTAAACAACTCTACTGACTTACGAATTTTGAAGGACGGTCAATGGCCGTCCTTTTTATATGTCAGCTAAAAGAGTCGGCAATCCCAAAACCGTTGCCACGTAAGTTAGGTCAAGTTAAACTAGCTATGTTTTGGCTCAAGGGCGATTTTGGTAATCAACTGGGAAGGAATGAGGAGCACAGAATCATGGCGCTGTTTCTACGGGACGAAGAGGTCAATCAGTGCGTATCAATTGACGAAATGCTGGAGGCCATCGAGTCGATGCAGCGTCATTTCGGGCAGGGAGAGGCGTGTAACCTGCCTCGCCGCAAGATAATTGGCAGTGGTGGATTGCTCGCCGTGATGGGCGGCGGGCTGTTCTACGAAGGCGTCTTCGGCGTCAAGACCTACACCGTGGTCAAGGGGCAATACTCGTTCCAGGTTAGCCTGTACGACGCCGATACCGGCAAACTGATCTGCTACACCCAGGCCAACCGTTTAGGCCAGTTACGCACCGGCGCAACCACCGGGATCGCGGTCAAGTATCTTTCTAATCCTGATGCCGCCACCGTGGGAATCATTGGCACGGGCTACCAGGCATCACCCCAGCTGGAGGCTTTATGTAAAGTACGGGAAGTCAGTCGTATCAAAGCCTATAGCCGCACCGCCGAGCGTCGGGACGCTTTTGCCAAGAAGATGGCTGACTCGCTAAGTTTGGACGTTGTGTCAGTTTCCAGCAATGAAGAGGCTGCGCGGGACAGCGACATTGTAATCTGCATCGCCGCAACTATGGACCCCGTGTTGCAAGGTGATTGGTTGTCGTCCGGCACTACCGTGGTGGCCGCCGGGCCGACTACCTGGCGGGCCCGGGAGGTGGATGATGCTGTCTTGACTCGCGCCAGCCAGATCATCGTGGACTCGTCGGACCAGGCCCAAGTGGAGTCAGGCGATATGGCCAGCGCCGCCGACCGGGGCATCTTGCAGTGGAGTCAACTCCTGGAATTGCGGCATGTAGTGGCAGGAAACATTAAGGGCAGGATTAGCCGCGCTGATATAGTCTACGCGAAGATGATGGGTACCGGCGTGGCGGATGTAGCCGCCGCCAAGCTGGCTTATGACCGTGCCCTGGCCAAGGGGTTGGGCACCGAGATGGATTGGTAACGGTGAGTTTCACCGCATCAATAGGTGGTCGCCGCATCCGGTGCAATAGGTGGCGTCGGCACGATTGCGATTTTGACAGCGCCCGCAGATTAGCTCGCGGCCTATCGGGGATGCTGACGCACCGCAGGAAGTACAGTGCCGGTCCAGCACTCTGACCAGGGCGTCGCAGGACCGACAGTGGGTGAAGGGATAATTTCGCCTGAGCCGGAAAGGCGACACCCGTTGGCCCCACCGAAACCGTTTGAAAGACCAGATGCCTCCGGCCAAGACCAGTAAAACCGCCGCCCAGGGATAGAAAACCACGGTCACATTGAACAGGGCATGGGCCACTGCCGCTAATGCCAGGCCACCAATTACCAGCCATAGCTTACCGAAATTTGAACTATGATGCTGGCCCAAGGCGTATCCCCAGATGCTGCCAAACACCAGGTGGGCGACGGTGCTCAGAGGGGCGCGCAGCAACATTACCTCTGGCCCGTAGCTCAGGACGTAGAAGAAGTTTTCCAAAGAAGCGAAACCCAGGCTGGCCGCCGCGCCATAGACCAAGCCGTCCATCGGCTCGTCAAAGTATTGAGACCTATAAGCAGCGAACCGCACTGCGCTGAATTTGCACAACTCCTCGACCGGGCCGACCACAAGAAGCATGCCGGTTGCCACGGTGGCCAGGTCGGTTTCGGCTTCTAGTAGACCGCCAAGGTTGAATATGCCTTCCAGGATTGCCGCCGGTATGGTGGACACGCAACCCAGCAAGAAGGTTAGCGCAATTAGCCGCTTGGGTGCTGGCCGCAATTTATTCTGTCGAAGGAAGAACCACAGCCAGAAAAACCCGGGAGAAAACGAAGCCAGCAGCAGAGTTTGAATGCCCAAGATGGTGGCCTTACCGCCGGATGACTACCGTGTCGCAGATCAGATCATGCAGTCCACGTTTATCCTGCCTGAAGGCGATCATAATAAAGCCGCCTCCCAAAATAATGGCTGACGGTACATAGGCTAAATACCTGGCCAATGCGCGACCAACTCCCACTTTGGAGCCATCGGTTCTGACCACGTACAACCCAAAAGGTCTTTTCCCGATCGTGGTTGCCCAATTCGCGACGGCTCCGGTGTAGTACACCAGGTTCAGGGCCAGGCTAAACAGGTCGCCCCAGGTCAGTTCTTCGCCGGAGGCAAAATAGTCCGTGAGAGATTCTCCGGAGACAATGGGCCACACTACGACGAACAATACTGTTAAGAGAACGGCGTCAATGAAATAAGCCAGTAAGCGTATCCAGAAACCACCCGGTCGGCCCATGGCGAAGGCCGGTAGCGAATTAACGACTCCTTGCCGGTGAGTGGTATCGTCTAGGGGCAGTCCGCAGGAGTAGCAATAAGTTGACGCAGGTTCGTTGCGCTCATGGCATCTGGGGCAAACCGGTCCGTTTTGCCCAGCACCAGCTGAATGTGGTGCTGTGAACGCTGAAGGTTCAGAAGTTAAGCCGTTGCCACAGCTAAAACAGAAGCTGCTGCCCGCCGGGTTAACAGTCTGACAAGTCGGGCATTGTGGCTGTATTTGAGAACCGCAGGCGTGGCAGTAGCGCGCTCCGGGTAACAGTCCTATGTGACATTGTTGGCATTGCATTAAAGGACAGCTTGCTTCAATTGGCAGAGGTTTGATCTAGTCATTTAACCCTTGCACCATTGAGATACTCGATCATTGGCTGGATGTTGTAATTGCCTTGCGACATTAGCAGGCTCTCCACGGCGGCCCTGGCAGTGTCCAGAGAAGTGAAGCAAGGAATGCGTCGCTCCACTGCGGCCCGGCGAATGTCAAACCCGTCGCGCAGCACCGATGTGGACTCGGATACGGTGTTAATTACCGCACCTACGCTGCCGTTCTCGATCACGTCAACCACGTTGGGGTGGCCTTCGCTGAGCTTTTTGGTGATCATAGTTACCGGCAAACCCAGAGCGTCAATCATAGCGGCGGTGCCTTCGGTGGCGTAGAGGCGACAGTCGGCGCGTAGCAGCTCTCGAATCAGCGGCAGCGACTCCGCTTTGTTGCGGTCGGCAATGCTCAACAGAACGCCCATACCTATACTGATGTTTAAATTGGCTGCCAGCAAAGCCTTGGACAGGGCGGCGGGAAAGTCTCGGTCGATACCCATTACTTCCCCGGTAGATTTCATCTCTGGTCCCAGGTACCAGTCAACGCCCACCAGCTTGGCCATTGAGAACACCGGGGCCTTGATGGCCACCAGTTTCTGCTTGGGCCACAGTCCGCCCGGGTAGCCCATATCCGCCAGGGTGCGGCCCAGCATGACGCTGGTGGCCAGTTTGGCTACCGGCACGCCCGTGACCTTGGAAATGAATGGGATGGTTCGGCTGCCCCGGGGGTTCACCTCCAAAACGTATACCGAAGTGGCCTCAGAATCCTCCACTTTTAAGTGCGGACTACGGTAGGCGCTGCCACCCTGAATTACGAACTGGATGTTCATCAAGCCTCGGACGCCCATGGCCAGCCCGATGCGGGTGGTGTAGTCAACCAGCGTGTTTACTTCTGCATCAGACAGGTTAAGACCCGGGTAGATGGCCATAGAGTCGCCGCTGTGCACGCCGGCGCGTTCAATGTGTTCCATGATCCCGGGAATCAGCACCTGCTCGCCGTCGCAGATGGCATCGACCTCGCACTCCTTGCCTTCCATGTAGTGGTCAACCAGCACCCGCCGGTCGGGCGACACTTGCGTGGCCACGGTCAGATACCGGATTAGCTCAGTGGCGTTTTGGACGATCTCCATGGCCCGCCCGCCCAACACGTAGCTGGGGCGCACCACCACCGGATAGCCAATGTTCTGGGCAATTTGTAAAGCCTCAGATACCGATGTAACTGTCGCTCCCGGCGGTTGGGGGATACCCAAACGGGACAGGAACTCGTCAAATTTGTGCCGGTCGGAAGCAGTGTCGATCACCTCGGCGCTGGAACCCAGTATGGGAAGGCCGTTCCTGGCCAATATTTGAGAAAGGTCAATGGCGGTTTGACCGCCGAACTGCACCACAGCGGGCGGCGGGTTATCATCAACCGTTTCGTTATCAATGATGTCTCTTACCGCTTCTTCGTCCAGCGGCTCAAAGTAAAGGCGGTCGCTGGTGTCGAAGTCGGTTGACACCGTTTCCGGGTTGGAGTTGATCATGATGCTCTTGACCCCGGCTTCCGACAAAGCCCAGGCGGCGTGGACACTGCAATAATCGAACTCGATGCCCTGTCCAATACGGATCGGCCCGCTGCCGATGACCACCGCCTTCTTGCCCGGCAGGGGTAACGCCTCGTTTTCCTGGTCGTAGGAACTGTAGTAGTAGGGGGTGATTGCCTCAAATTCAGCGGCGCAGGTGTCGACCATTTTGTATACCGGGCGCAAACCCCAGCTCAACCGCAAGTTCCTGACCTGCTCCGGCAGCATATCGGCCAGGGTACCCACCTGCTCGTCGGCAAATCCCAGCCGTTTGGCCTTTAGCAATAGCTCCGGCGTCAGGTTTTCGGACAGGAGTTGGTGCTCCATGTTAACTATGCGCTCCAGTGCGCTGAGGAACCAGGGATCGATGAAGCTTTTTCGGATCAGAGTCGCTTGGTCCACGTTGCGCCGTAAGGCCGTGGTCAAAGCCCATAGGCGCAAGTCGTTGGGATACAGAGGCAGCTTTTCCAGGTCAATCTCGCCGTCTTCTGCACCGCGCCAACTTGGGTCTTCCCACATCAGGCTGCGATTGCCCAGTTCCAGAGAGCGGGTGGCTTTTTGCAGGGCCGCCTCGAAAGACCGCCCAATTGCCATGACCTCGCCGGTGGACTTCATCTGAGTGGTGATGTGCCGGTCGCCGTGGGCGAACTTGTCGAAGGGCCAGCGGGGTATTTTCACCACACAGTAGTCCAGGGCGGGTTCAAATGCCGCGCCGGTCTTGCCGGTAACGGCGTTGGTGATTTCGTCTAATCTTTTACCCACGGCGATCTTGGCCGAAACCCTAGCGATGGGATAGCCGGTTGCCTTGCTGGCCAGGGCGGAGCTGCGGCTGACCCGAGGGTTGACCTCAATCACGTAGTACGGCGAGTCTGGCACCCAGTCAAAGGCGAGGACTTCCTCAACCTTAGGATGAGGGCGCAGCGCCAACTGGACGTTGCAGCCGCCTTCGATGCCCAGCCCCCGGATGATTTTAAGGCTGGCGGTGCGCAGCATCTGATACTCTTTGTCGGTCAGGGTCTGGCTGGGCGCTACCACTATGCTGTCGCCGGTGTGAGCGCCCATCGGGTCCAGGTTCTCCATGTTGCAGATGGTGATGCAGTTGTCCGCGCCGTCCCGCATCACTTCGTACTCGATTTCCTTCCAGCCCACCAGCGAGCGTTCCAGCAGCACCTGGGAAATCGGGCTCATCGCCAGACCCGACTGGACAATGGTCTCGAACTCGTCCCAGGTATTAGCGATACCACCGCCGGTGCCGCCCAGGGTGTAGGCCGGGCGTACCACCAGAGGCAGGCCCATCTCTAGGCCAAAACTGCGCGCTTCTTCCACGGTACACACTGAGGCGTTGGGTGGCTCCGGCTCGCCGATTTCGTGGAGGAACTTGCGGAAAAAGTCCCGGTCTTCCGCCTTGCGGATGGTCTCTAATGGCGTGCCCAACAAACGCACCTGATACTTGTCCAGGATTCCAGCGTCGGCCAGGGCCACCGCCAGGTTCAGCCCGGTCTGACCGCCCAGAGTCGGCAAGATGCCGTCGGGCCGCTCCCGCTGGATTATGCGTTCCAGCACCTCCACGGTCAGCGGTTCAATATAAACGCGGTCGGCGACATCCTGGTCGGTCATGATGGTGGCCGGGTTGGAGTTGACCAGAATGGTGAAAACCCCCTCTTCGCGGAGGGCTTTGCAGGCCTGGGTACCGGCGTAATCAAACTCGGCAGCTTGTCCAATAACGATGGGGCCAGAACCAATCACCAGAACCTTTTCTGGCTTCTTTCTCCCATCTATCACGTTTTTAAGACTCCTCTGGTGAAAACGCCATCACCCAGGCCAATCGCCTCTTCAGAATGTGGGAAGCACGCCGGGAAGCTGGATCAGCTTTCTCTCATGCAGCAGATTAAGCATCTGGTAGATAAATGAGCCGTAAAGGTGGCCCTCCCCGTCGAACTTGCTCATCCCGGGAAAGTCCTGCTCGGCCCTCGCTGGCACCCGAAAATTAACCTTGTTGTCGTCAATTTTTTCCAGTTCAACGCAGCCCACCGGTTCCTGGAATACCTCGTTGGTTTGTCGGTCCACCAGTTTAACCCAGAGCCCCCAACTGCTGCCCAGCTTGGCCCGATTCACCGAGCCTACCTGGTAGCCGTAATGCTGACAGGTAAAGGTCGGAACCACCTCGTCCAACAGCCCCAGGGCATCCGACAAGCTCGCCGGAATCTCCATCTCGACCCCTTCCTCCAGTAGAACCCTGCTAAAAGATGACATACAAACCTCCTAATAATGCAGCCGAGAATAAATCGGCATATAAAACAACACTAGAGTATATGGGTGTCCCGATTCAACTATTATAAGATGGTCGATACGGCTGGTTTGCGAATACTTTGCCGTCTAGCCCCCTCGTCCAGCTTGGAATTTGCCAATCATCTCCAGAAAGTTGTCGAAAACATATTCGTTGTCTCTGGGGCCGGGTGAAGCTTCCGAATGGTATTGAATGGTCAAGAGAGGGATGTCCCGATGGGTCAGTCCCTCAACAGTGTTGTCGTTCAAATTTAGCAGGGAGACTTCCAGTCCGGCGGGTAGCGAATCAGCGTCCACGGCGTAACCGTGGTTTTGTGCAGTTATGTAAACTCTGCCTGTGATTAAGTCTTTCACCGGATGGTTGGCCCCCCGGTGGCCGAATTTCAACTTGTAGGTCTTGGCCCCCATCGCACGGGCGATCAGCTGGTGACCCAGACAGATACCCATCATGGGCACCCGACCCAGCAGTTGCTTCACGTTGTCGGTAACGTAGTCCAGAAGCTGCGGGTCGCCAGGGCCGGGGGACATCAGGACGCCTGCCGGCTGTAGCGAGAGTATCTCTTCGGCGGAAGTGGTGGCCGGTACAGCGATTACTTCGCATCCCCGCTGTTTCAAGAGTCTCAGAATGTTGTATTTGAGGCCGCTGTCGGTGACCAGGATGCGGTACTTGGGCGTCTCAGCAACTGAAGCATCACTGTCCCAGGTGTATCTTTTATCGGTGGTCACGGTGCTGACCAGGTCCAGGTCATCATAACGGGGGGCCTGGGCTAATTTGGCCTTTGCCGACTCTGGCGACTCGGTGGTAATCAGTCCCATCATCACGCCCTGATCGCGCAGACGACGGGTGATGGCCCGGGTATCCACGCCGGCAATGCCGGGTATCCCCTGCGACTTCAGGTATTCGTGCAGGGTCAGTTCGCTGTTGCCGTGGCTCGGCTGATCACAGTGCTCCCGCACGATCAGGCCGCGCACTTGGATTCGGCGAGACTCAATATCTTCTCGATTAATTCCGTAGTTGCCCACCATTGGATAGGTCAGAGTGACCAACTGACCGGCATAGGAAGGGTCGGTCAGCACCTCCTGGTATCCGGTCATGCTGGTGTTGAAGATCACCTCACCATGTCCGGCGGTGTCGGCGCCAAATGTCTCACCTTGATGCACTGAGCCGTCTTCCAGTACCAAATATGCCAGGTCTGCCAAGTTAACTCACCTGCTCGGTCAAAGCTGATTCTTGAAAAACGATCTCTCCGGCAACCATAGTAGCAACCACGCGCCCCTTGAGAGTTGTCCCTTCCAACGGAGTGTTCTTGCCTTTGGAGGCGAACTCCCGGGGGTCTACGCGCCATTCCCGGTTGGGGTCGAAGAGAACCACGTCGGCGGGGGTGCCTTCCTTTAGGGTAGGCAATTCAGCGAAGTTAGGCCCCAAGATTCTGGCCGGGCCGACCGTCAAGCGTTCAATCAAAGTGCTGAGGCTGATTCGGTCTTGATGCACCAACTGCATCAAAGACCCCAGGGCGGTTTCCAGAACGCTGATTCCGAAGGACGCATCCTGATAGGTAACCTGCTTACTGGCCAGGTCGTGGGGAGCGTGGTCGGTGGCTACACAGTCGATCACGCCCTCGGCCAGGGCGTCCACCAGAGCTTCAACGTCGTGCTGGGACCGCAGGGGCGGGTATACTTTGGTGGACGTATCAAAGCTGAGCGGCCCAGCGACGTCATTTTTCGAGTCCTTGCCGCCCAAGGCCCACTGGTCGGTGATGGTCAGGTGATGGGGGCAAACCTCGGCGGTCACCGGGATGCCCCGCTCCTTGGCCTGCCGCACCAGGGCAACCGAGCCGCTGGTGCTCAGGTGAGCCACATGCAGCCGACCACCGGTTAGCTCAGCTAGCGCGATGTCCCGGGCGATCATTGCCTCCTCGGCGGCGGCGGGAATGCCGGGTAGCCCCAGCAGGGTGGCAACCCAGCCTTCGGCCATCACGCCGCCACGAGACAGGGAATGCTCCTGGCAGTGGTTGATGATGGGCAGTCCCAGGTCCTGACTGTAGGCCAGAGCCAGCCGCATCAGGTTGTCATCGTATACCGGGTCGCCGTCGTCGCTAAAGGCCACCACTCCGGCGGAGGCCAATTCTTCCATCTCGGCCAATGTTTTGCCTTTGCGCTCCTTGGTGACGCAGCCGATGGGGAAGACTCTAACCACTCCCTGGTCTGCGGCGCGACGTTTGATGAATTCCACCACAGCGGCGTTGTCGATGGCCGGGTCGGTGTTGGGCATGCAGCAGAGCGAAGTGAATCCACCCCGCGCCGCCGCCTGAGTACCGGTGGCGATGGTCTCCTTGTACTCGAAACCCGGTTCGCGCAGATGACAGTGCAGGTCGATGAATCCGGCGCAAGCCACCAGACCGTCGCCGGAAATGACCCGGCAGTTTTCCGGGATGTCCGCCGGGGCAATTAGGTTACCCACGGACAGTATCTTGCCGTCTTTAACCAACAGGTCGCCGACAACATCCAGCCCCTGGCTGGCGTCGATTATGCGGGGTCCTTTGATCAAAATGCTCTGCGGAGTCAAATTATTGCTCAATTGATAATCTTCCCGATGCCTGTGATACTACGGTGGATACCTGATAAAGCAAAGCCATACGCACCGCCACGCCGTTGGCGACCTGTTCCTCAATGACTGAACTGTCGCCGTGGGCCAGGCCGGAGCTGATTTCGATACCTTCGTTCATCGGGCCGGGGTGCATGACCAGGGCGTTGGGTTTGGCCGATGCTACCCTGCTCTCGGTCACCTGCCAGCGCCGGATGTACTCCCGCATGCTGGGCAGAAAGCCGCTGTCCTGCCGCTCTGACTGCAACCGGAGGGCCATCACCACGTCTGCGCCTTCGATAGCCCGGTCCAGGCTGGTATCAACTTTGACCGATGCCAGGCAATGGCCCTCCGGCAGGTGCCCATTGGGGCGCAGCAGGTCGAGGGGCAGCAGAGTTCCCGGTCCGCACAGCGTTACTTTGGCCCCCATTTTTGCGAATCCCCACATGGCGGAGCGGGCCACCCGGCTGTGCAGCACGTCGCCGACGATAACAATCTTGAGACCGGCCAGACTCCCTAGCTTTTCCTGCACGGTAAACAGATCCAACAGTGCTTGGGTTGGGTGGGCATGCAGGCCGTCTCCGGCGTTGATAATACTAACTTTGGGCAGGTGGCGGGCCAGAAAATTCGGCGCACCGGCATGGGGGTGACGAACGACCAGAATGTCTACGCCCATCGCCTGGAGGGTCAGGCCGGTGTTCAGCAGCGACTCACCTTTCTCCACGCTGCTGCCGGAGCCACCCATGTTGATCACGTCGGCGCTCAGTACCTTGCCCGCTTCTTCAAAGGAGATACGGGTGCGGGTGCTGGCTTCGTAGAAGAGGGTTACGACTACCCGGCCTCTCAGCGTCGGCACCTTCTTGATGTCCCGCTTCAATACCTCTTTCATGGCGCGGGTGTTTTCCAAGACTGAAGCTATCTCCGACGGTAGGAAATCGTCCAGGTCCAGGACGTGCTGCCTGGGCTTAGTCTCGCCGTTGGCGTGTCCAGTTCCTGAATAAGCGCCGAAGGCGGCAGGGTGCGACAGACTCATCAGTTCAGTCCTCCCTCCGCAGAATGGAAACTTCGTCCACGCCGTCGATTTCGGTCAAGCGGACTTTCACCTGTTCTTCCAAGCTGGTGGGAATGTTTTTACCGATGTAGTCGGCCCGAATGGGAAGCTCCCGGTGCCCCCGATCCAAGAGAATGGCGAGTTGCACCTGTCGGGGACGCCCAAAGTCGTTCATGGCGTCCATTGCCGCTCGGATGGTGCGCCCAGTGTATAGAACATCGTCTACCAGCACTACTTTCTTGTCGCGAATGTCCACTGGAAAGCTGGTCGGCTTGATCACGGGACGCGACCTATGTTGCAGGTCGTCTCGATACAAGCTGATGTCCAACTCAGCCACCGGCACTCGATTGCCTTCATATTCCTCGATGTTTCGCGACAGCCGATGGGCGAGAGTCACACCCCGAGTCTGAATCCCGACGATCACCAAATCCTCAATGCCGCGGTTGTGCTCCAATATTTCATGGGCAACCCTAACCAAGGCGCGACGGATGTCGTCTGGATTCATTATCTGGTGCTCGGCCATCAAAACCTGGTGCATGCCTGATTTTGCGATTGGGTATTCAGCGTAGGGCCTGGTTGCCGCGCAAAAAAGAACCCTTACCGGTATCCTGGCAAGGGTCTGCGTCGCAGAAACCGGCGTCAACCGGCTCCTCACGTATTAGCAGGGTTATACACTTTGCCAGCCTCACCGGGCTGCCTTAAAAGTAGGGCTAACCGGATCACCGGCCAGCCTCACCAACCCATCTATTCAATTGTTGTGTACCATGATACCAGACCTAGGCCCAACCGGGAAGATTTTCAGGCATGAGAAAATCCAAGTTTCACATTAACCAAGATACCAATGGATTGACCGCGACCTTATGGAGTCGCCAGACCCTTCTCCCTCAATGGGAGAAGGTTGGGATGAGGATGATACCACCCGCCTCAATCCTCTCCTTTTGTGGGAGAGGAAGCTAGCAATTAAAACAAGATTGACAGACCTTAAGCAGAAACGCGCTTCTTCCGATTATTGAGATAGTCAACCATCACGTACTGCCCCAGATTCTCGGCGCTGCTGTAGAATGCACGACCCCGATTGACGCGGGTCAACCGGTCGACAAAGTTAACCAACTGGTAGTTGTTCTTCAGCATGAAGGTGTTGATGACAATCCCTTCCTGAGTGCAGCGTTTCACCTCTTTCAGCGTCTCCAACTCGGTGCGGTAGCTGGGCGGGTAGCTAAAGTAGGACTGACCTCCTTCCAGATGAGCCGTCGGCTCGCCGTCGGTAATTAGCAAAATCTGGCGGGAGCCACCCTTTTCGTTGGCCAGCAGCTTGCGCGACAGCATTAGAGCGTGTTGTAAGTTGGTGCCCGACACCCAGGCGTTCCAGTTGACCTTGGCCAAATCCTCTTCCTTGATCTCCCGGGCGTAGTCGGAGAAGCCGATGACATGCAACGAGTCTCGGGGGTATTGGGTGCGAATCAAGGCGAAAAGGGCCAGGGTCACTTTCTTGGCCGCCTGGAAGTTGTTGAACAGTCCCATTGACTGGCTCTGGTCCAGCAGCACCGCGGTGGCCGCGCGCGTCATGTGCTCCTGCCGGTAAATTTCGAAGTCCTGAGGGGTCATGCGGACGGGCACCTGAGGCCCGGCACGAAGTATGGCGTTCTTAATCGTGGACTGCATATCAAGCAGGAACGGGTCGCCAAACTCGTAGGGTTTGGTGTCGCCCAGCAGGTCGCCGCCCGCCCCTCGGTTGTCCATCTGGTGGTTGCCCAGCCGGTCTTTCTTCAGATGGACAAACACTTCCTTGAGGGCTTTCTGCCCAATGCGACGAATGCCCCGGGCGGTCAACTCCAGGTTGTCATCGCCGGTCACATAACCGGCTTCCTTCAAAAGTTGTCGCAGGCGGTCCAGTTGCTCCCAGGCCTGGCGGGCTTCTTCGCCGAGTAATTCGGCCAGCTTATTTGGGTCAACATCATCCAACTGTCCGGAGCGCATGGCGTCCTGCAACGACTGCTCCAGTTGGTCCAAGTCTTGCAGTTCACGCATCATCTCCCGGCCCTGCTCCATCGTCAGGCTGTCGTCGCCCAAAAACGGGTACTGGCGGCGCAGGTCGTCCATGGGCATTAGCTGTTCCAGCAGGCTGGCGAACTCGGCCATCGCCTGCTGGGTCTGCGGGTCCAGCGCTGCATTCAAGGCGTCTTCCAGTTCCTGACGCATTTCGGGAGACATGCTGTCCATCATCGACTGCATCTGGGCCAATTGCTGTTGCAGCCGCTCCATTAGCTCCTCAAAGTTCTGCGGTGGGTTAGGGCCGAACATCTCGCCAAACTGCTGCATGAACCCGTCAAAGTCAGGCTGACGACCGGCCATTTTGTCGCGCATCATCTGGTTGAGCTGGTTCATCATTTCGCGCATGCCAGCCATCTGCTCCGGCGACATGCCCTGAATCTGCTGCTGCATTTGCTGGGAGATGTTTTGCGCCATCTGGCCCTTGAGCTGGTCCAACAACTCTTGAAACATTTGCTGAGCCTCAGGACTGACGAAGTCGTACTCCATCAACTCCTGAATCTGCCCGCTCATGCTGTCGGGAAGGTCATCCAATTTGTCCAGATTTCGTTGAGTCCGCTGCTCCAGCAATTTGTAGAGGCTGTCCTGCTGGGACCGATCTTCATCGCTGGCCTGCGAGACCTGCTCCTGAGCTTCTTCCAGACGCTGGTCGATTCCCTGTCGCTCAGTCTTGAGAATCTCCTCCAGCTTCTCCTTGAGATCATCCACCACCGAGTCCATGTTATGCTGCTGCAACTGCTGGCGGCGTTGGTTCTTGAGCCGCTCCATCAGTTCTTTCAGCCCGGTAAGCTGCTGGCCGTCCTGGTTCTGCACACCGTTGCGGAACATTTCCCGCAGCGCCCGCATAACATCGCCCTGTTTCAGGAGTTCTTCAGACAACTGCTCCATTATCTCGTTGGCGTCGATGTCGAAGATTTCTTGGGTGCCGTCCCAACTGGAGTAGCGGTAAGAGCCGAAAAGCATGATTGCCTCTACTTGGCCCGCAACAAATCGCTGTCAGGCATAACAATAATGTGCGTTCATGATACTCCGCTGGCTGCGATGGCCGCAAGGCGGTAAAGACGGAGTTCGGTTGGTAAGGGTCTAAAAGAGAATACTTTTGCTTTGATCACTTTTGATCTCCTAGACCACCCGCGCTCCCAGAATCTTTTCTAGATGGCCTAATGCCCATAGGTGGGCATCCGGGTCGAAGGTGGCGACGCAATCGGCGGGCACCTCCACCGAATAGTCCCGATTGCGGGCGTCAGCAGTTGTGTGCAACACGCAGATGTCGGTGCAGACTCCGCAGGCGATGATTTTGTCCGGGTTGATGCTGGCCAGCCGCTGTTCCAGGTCGGTATTGAAAAATCCGCTGTAGCGGTTCTTGGCGATTACATTGGAGTCTGTCACGTACTCAGCTAGTTCGGGAATCACCTCCGGCTCTACAGTGCCGATCACACAATGTACCGGGAACATCCGGAATTCCAGGTCGTCGGGAAGATGATGGTCGGACAGAAATATAATCTCCGAGCCGACCTCCTTTTCCTGCTTTAGCAAGTTTTGAACCTTGGGAATAATAGTTCGAGAATCATCCCCGCAGTAGAGATTGTGGCCAGGCTCCAGAAATCCCCGAACCATATCGATCACCAAAACTACATTGGTCATTTTGTCCTCGCTGCTTCCGGTCGCAAACTCTACAGAAATACCGATATCGATGTATATGCACTGATAACTTGATTCAAGCGCGAACCACCAACCGGACGGTTGCATCTTCAGTATTAGCTTTCCCGGTACGGCAACACTCTTATGCCGGAGGCATCTACTATCAGGAGCGCACGGCTTCCCGGCGCGTTTATGATCTCTTCCCGCACTGCATGCAACTCTTCCACGGTCAAATTTGGGGCATCACCGCCGTCAAGTCTGCGCCAAACTAGGATGGGAACACCCAATAGAGATTCTAGACTCCGAACCAAACCCTGGGCCGACTCGCCAGCCACGGCGATCAGGTCCTTGGTCACGGGAACTGCTGGTGCCGGAGTTTCTGCCGGCGCTGGCATTGCCCGTCGGTCTTCTTGCAGGATTAGCCAGTGATAAACGCTGACCGCACCAGCCATCAACAAGGTGCCAATGCTCCACTTGGCATACTGAAGCAATTGCAGGGACAACCCGCCTTCCAACAGGTCGCGGAGGAACATGTACAGCAGCGCACTCAGGTTTCCCAAGACCAACAAGGTCGCGATGCCAAAAACCCCGTAAATAAAGATCCGACGAGACTGAGCGGTGCGTTCCTGAGCTGGCCCAATTGCGACCGCTCTCTGCACTCCGAACCAGTAGTAACTCCAAATAGGGATTCCCACGACCAAGAGAGTGATACCCAGCACCAACGGGTTTCGCCACCACTGGGCGTCCAGCAACTGTGCCCCGGCCTGAGGTATCAGCACGCCCATCGCGACCAGGAACACCATAACCAGCCCTACCGAGAGCGTAATCAGCCCCAACGCCGCCACCAGATATCGATAGACTCTTCGAGCGGCCTGCCATCTCTCGGCGGAGAGGAGGGATTCCTGTTGCACCAGCGCCAAATGGTAGCCCCACAATGCCGCCCCCGGCAACAGAGTGGCGATCATGCCCGGAAAGCTCCGGAAGTGGGCCGAGGCCCGGTCTGACCCCGGCTCCCCAATGAGCCACTGAAGCACATCGAAGAGAATCATACTCAGGGATATCACCACGGTGGCCGCCCCGCCTAGAATGGCGAACAGGTACAGATAAACCTGGCGCAACTGCGATTTGGCATCGCCCTTGGCTGCCTGATGCCAATGCCACCACCAAAGCAATCCACCTACCACCAGAATGGCTACCCCGGTGCGAGTGGTGTCGCTCCATAGAGAGTCCCAGAAATTCACTCCACCAGAGACCAAGAGTTGTGTGGTAAAGAGTGCTTCGTAGGCTTCTTTCAGGGGTCGCCAAATAACGATTCCCACGCCCACCAGCAACATCACCAGGCTGTACAATGATGTTATGTAAACGTACAGCCGGCGTACTGTTGCGCCATCTTCGGTTCTCGGCACGTCCAAGCTTTGGAGGTGCCAGTGGTAACCCCAAATTCCAGCCCATACCAGGGGGAAGGCAATGTTAAAGCCGTTGAAGTCCCCCGAACCCAACAGCCAACGAAGTAGAGAAACCAGGCCGAAGGCGAATAGGGAAGCGGTTATCCCTAGCACCAGATAGATGTAGATTTGACGGGATAAAGCCTGCGCCTCCGTCGGAAGTTGCTGAACGGCCTTGAGCGCCAACCGCCAATGTAAGAACCAGATGGGTGTACCGACGATGGTCAGCGCCAGACCCAATGCCAGTTGGCCCTGGCCGCGTAAGAATGCAGGCGGCCCAAAGAGATTGTCCAGCAGAAAGTCGATCAACAGGATCAGGCCGGGGGCGGCTACGCCCAAGGCGATAAATGAAATTCCATAGTAATACAGCCGCTTGAGGTTTCCAATTCCCGGGTCGGACTCCGTTTTTCCGCGACGGTGTACCAATACCACGACAGCGGCGATGATTCCGATAATCACCAGGAGGGGAATTATTCCGCTAAACAAGGGCAGAATGTTAAATATACCCATGAAATGCCTCTCCTAGATTGTGATCGGTGCCAGTCGTTCCATGGTCACCGAAAGTTCGCTGGATCAGGACACCCATACATCGGCCAGGGTTCATCCACGAATCTCCAACCGCCGTCTAGCTCCTCCAGGAGAAAAACCTCGGTATGGGAATATTCATTCACGTCAAAGGGGGCGGAAACATTGAATTCGGTTATCAGAATTCGTACTTCCATTGCATTATCAACGGATTGTTCGCTTTCTAGAGAAATGCGGGTGTCCCGGTTATTGTTGGCGTCGCGCCGGTCAAGATACCGCGCCGTATCTCGGAAATGCTCCAAAGTGCACTTTTCCTGCAAATCGGCGCTGAGATATTCATACGCTTGCTGAGTTTCTCCAGCTTCAATCGCCACCAAGTATTGTTGGACTGCCGCGCCAGGTGTGCCCTCAGGAAGCAGAACGGCGTTTTGAGTGCGGTTCAATAAGCCCACAACCACACTGGCAATTATGAGGGCGAGTATTAGCAGGCCTCCGCCCAACAACCATTTCGATGATGAACTTCCCATTTTCAGTATCCTCCAATTGCTACAAGTTGATGCTTCCAGAATCATGGGATGGTTCCAAGGTTGTCTTTGGCCTGGCATACAACATTCGCCAAATAGCGAAGTGGGACACAAACCCATTATGGCGGTGGCGGCTTATCGAATGTAAGGTACGAACAGCCCAAAAATTGGTGGTACATTTGGTAATAACGGTGGAGGAACCTACCGCACTACCGGCTCCAGGTTGACTCGGTAAGGGGTGCGCAAGGCTAGGACTAGAGAATTGGTTGTGTTGGGATAGCTGGAATATCAGGGCATAATGGGCTAGGCGATCAATCCGCCGTCAATGGTCAGCACCTGCCCGGTGATGTAATCGCCGCCCTTGCCGCACAGGAAGGCCACCACTTCAGCCACTTCATCGCCGCTGCCAAACCGGCCCAGGGGGATGCGGGACAATATTTGCTGACGGGCTTCTTCGGTCATCTGCCCCACCATGCCGCCGGTGTCAATGAACCCCGGAGCGACGGCGTTGACGGTGACATTTCTCGATGCGACCTCGCGCGCCACCGCTTTGGTGAACCCGATCAAGCCGGCTTTGGCCGCCGCGTAATTTGCCTGGCCCGGATTGCCGCCAATGCCAACCACCGAGGAAATGTTGATGACGCGGCCCTGACGCCGTTTGATTAATTGAGGCATGACAAACTTGGTACAGAGGAATGCGCTGCGCAGGTCAACATCCAGAACCTGATCCCAGTCTTCCAGGGTCATGCGCAGCAACAGGCGGTCGCGGGTGATACCCGCATTGTTGACCAGGATGTCGATTTGGCCCCAGCGTTCGGTTGCCTGTTTGACCACGGCCTGCGCCGAATCTTCCTGAGAGACGTCGCCCGCCACCGCGAAAGCCTCCCCACCAGAGGCGACTATATTCGCTACAACCTGCTCCGCAGCGTCCTGGTTGGTGTTGTAATTGACCCCAATTTTGACGCCCGACTTGGCTAACCGGCAGGCGATGGAGGCCCCAATCCCCCGGGAAGACCCGGTGACCAGGGCGACTTTTCCACTCAGGGCAACATCTGGCATCAGATTACCTTGAGCGCGCCAGACTGATACATTTCGGCCAACTCCTGGCGCATGCCGCCCACCAGGTCCAGATCAACACAGCGCACCCCGGTATTGATCGCGCCGGCAATGCCGTCCGATTTGGAGGAACCGTGGCCCAATATCACCGTCCCGTTTACGCCAAAGAGCGGGCCGCCCATCTTCCTGGGCAGATTCATTTCGGTCCATAGCTCGGAGATTATTGTCCCGGCTCCCTGCTCGGATATCGCTCGACTCAAGTGCTGCTTGAGATACTCGCCCAAGACGCTGCCCAAGCCTTCGGTAAACTTCATCAAAATGTTGCCGACAAAACCGTCACACACCACCACGTCGGCTTTATCGGTAAAGAAGTCCATACCTTCCACGTTGCCGACAAAGTTCAGGTGGCTTTGCTGGAACAGGTGATAACTCTCCTGCACTTGACGGTTGCCCTTGGCTTCCTCGGCGCCCACGCTGAGCAGGCCGATCCGGGGGCTTTTGATGCCCAAGAACTTCTTGGCAAACCCGGCCCCCAAAGCGGCGAAACTCAACAGTAAAGCAGGACGGCAATCGACGTTGCTGCCCATGTCCACCATAACTGTGCGGGGAGCCAGACCCAAGAAAGGCCCGCCAATGCACGGACGCTCTAAGCCTTCCATCAAACCCAACACCATTACCGAACTGGCCATCGACGCGCCGGTGGACCCCATCGAGACCAGGACATCACCTTTACCAGCCTTCAACAATTTGGTACCAACCAGAATCGATGCCTCCGGCTTATGACGTAAGCCGTGAATCGGATGCTCGTCATCGCCGATTTTACCGACTGAGGGAACGACGGTGATCGGTTTGCCCGCAATGTCATAGCGCGCTAGCTCGGCTTCTATCGGCCCTTGATCTCCGACTAGAATGATCTCAATATCTCCAGCATCAAGGGCTTCGATGGCCCCTTTGACCGGTTCATGAGGCCCATAGTCCCCGCCCATTGCGTCAACGACGACGCGCACGGGAGTTGAATTTCCGTTCTTCTGCATGTTTGCTATCCTTGGCGACCGGCACTAACCGTGGGGATTATCAATATCCTTCTCAATTTCCACGGTAGCGGTGCCGCTGATAATTTCTTGCCGGTTGTCCTGGTTCCGCACGCCCACTGAGCAGGTTATTCGTTGTCGCGTTTCATGTTGCTCTCGCTTGGTGACCTGACCCCATGTTTCCACACGATCTCCGACGTACGCCGCCCCTTTGAACCTTACTCTCAGGGAACCGCTCTCCAGCCAGCAGCGGCCATAGGCCGACACCATCATTTCCGAAACGAAGGCCAGGGTAAGCATCCCGTGGGCGATGATCCCGCCGAACTGGGTGGTCTGGGCGAACCGGGCATCCAAATGCAGCGGGTTGTGGTCGCCGGAAGCGTCGGCATACTGGTTCAGTTGCTCCTGGGTGATGGTTCTCACCACCGATGACAAATTTTTAACGTCGGTTGTCATGTTGACCTGAGCATCTCAAAGTTAGGCAACGCCGCTCACCGGCACCAACACAGTGGTCTTGCCGGTCTGCACCGGTGCTCCAGCGGAGTCGGTCAGTACATAGCTGACGGTGGTGAACTCCAAACCGCCACGCTGCCGGGGGCGTTCCAATTGGGCAGTCCCGGTTATTTGCTCACCAAACGCCACCGAGCGTACTGTCGCCACTTCCTGAAGGCTGTGAATTGCGCCGGGAGCCAGGGCCAACTTGTCCAGCAATGCCCCCAAAGCATAAGCTGATAATGCCAGCGGAGGCACCAGATGGAGGTCGAAATAGACCTGTTGGGAATCCCCCACCGCTGTCAGGTATTGGCCGACTGTTTCTTTGTTGAGCGTCCAACAACCCAGTTTTATTTCCGACTCCAGAGATGTGGTTCCGGTGGTTCCGGTGGTTCCCATCGATGCTCCTCGGTTCGCTCTAGTGACTTGAGGCCGACCCGGTGCGCTCGATTATACTGACCGGGAGTCTAACCAGCAATATTATGGAAAGCGGAGAAAGGCCAGTTTGCCAGCGGTTTTGGATGTAGATCGCCAGGCATGGTTCAAAGTGCCTAAACAAAAGGGAGAAATATTATTCGTGATGCCACAGTCACCGTATTATCACCCCACCTCTAACCTAAACCATTCCGAAATTTGGGAAGAAGGAACGCCCATTGAATTACCCCCGTCGCTCCGGCGAAAGCCGGAGCCCAGAGACGGCCATGGTTGATGGCGAGACGCCACAGGATTCCGGCTTGCGCCGGAATGACGCTGCTCTGGACTTCAGTGGATTCATGTACGAAGTTGAACCTATGCAGAAATCCCAAAGGACTCGACGGCCAGATCAACCAGGTGTTCGCCGATGGCCAGCGATGAGGTGGCTCCGGGTGACGGAGCGTTCAGGACATGCACAGCATTGCGTCCGCGCAGAATGCTGAAGTCGTCCAGTAGGGCGCCGTCCCGGGCGACTGCTTGGGCACGGACACCGGCGCCGCCGGAGGCCAGGTCTTCAGCGCGAATCTCCGGTATCAGCTTTTGCAAGTCGTTCACGAAGACGCTCTTGCTATAAGACCGGCGCATTTCCGAAACGCCGGTCTTCCAGTGCTTCATCGACATCTTCCAGAATCCCGGGAACGTGACTGCCCCCAATGTCTCGCCAAGATTGAAGCTGCTCTTGGTGTACCCCTCTCTGGCCCAGGCCAGCACCGCGTTGGGGCCAGCCTCCACGCCGCCGTGGATGTTGCGAGTGTAATGGACGCCCAAGAAAGGAAATCTGGGGTCGGGCACCGGGTAGATTAGGCCCTTGACCAGATGGCGGCTTTCCGGGCGAAGCGTGTAATACTCGCCACGAAAAGGAATGATTTGAACGTCGGTCTTTTCGCCGGTCATCTGGGCGACCCGGTCGGCGTATAGACCAGCGCAGTTGATGATATTCTTGGTGGTTAGCGTTCCTTTGCTGGTCTCCACTGCCAATGAATTGCTTGACGACGCCACGCTCTGCACCGCCGCGCCGGTGAAAATCTCACCGCCAGTCTCTTGAAAGCGACCGGCGTACGCATGCGCGACTTTAATATAGTCGACAATTCCGGTGTTGGGCGCCCACAACGCTTTGACCCCAACGGTGTGCGGTTCAATCTCCTTGAGCCGCTCCGGCCCGACTAACTCCAGGCCCGCGACGCCATTCGCTACGCCACGCTCAAAAAGGTTTTGCAGCCGACCCAATTCCGACTCGTGGGTGGCGACAATGGCCTTGCCGCACCTTTCGTACTCAATCTCGTTTTCGTCGCAAAACTGAACCAGCTTTTGTACCCCAGCCACGCAGAACCGCGACTTCCAGGAGCCAGGCCGGTAATAGATACCAGAGTGAATTACGCCGCTGTTGTGACCGGTCTGGTGGGTCGCCAGAGTTTCCTCTTTTTCAACCACCGCAATCTTCTGAGCAGGATACCGTTGGCCAAGTTGCATCGCCGTGGACAGGCCAAGAATGCCCCCTCCAATTATGACTACGTCGTATTCCCTGGACTCCATATTCACCTCTGGCTGAAACCGGATCTAAAGCGCCGTCGAATCACTAAAGTTGCCCCGGTAGCTGTTCCAGCAATCTTCGCCGCGCATTTGTACCAGACGTAATGTTAACATTGAGTGAACGTTGAGTAAATCTGAGCACAGCAGAGACATTGCCCCAGAGCGATTGCGGGTATTTTAAGGGAGGTTAAATGGAATCGGGAGATTTATGGATGTTGGCTCTCTTGGCAGTATGCATCATACTGTCCGCCTTCTTTTCCTCGTCTGAAACCGCGTTTATCGCCTTGTCCCGGGCGCGTCTGCTCCATTTGGTACACACCGGCCACCCCCGAGCCAATCTTGTGTCCCGATTATCCCGACAGCCGGAAAGGCTCCTGGCCACGGTGCTATTGAGCAACAATCTGGTAAATACCGGGGCGGCAGCGTTGGGCACCGCTATTGCCATCGATTTAATTGATGATTCGACAATAGCGCTGCTGGTCTCTACCTTTGGGGTCACCGCCTTGCTGTTGGTGTTCAGTGAGACTCTGCCCAAGTCGGTAGCCTGGAAGCGGGCTGAGCTAGTCGCCTTCACCTTTGCCCGGCCGCTGGCTTTGGTGCAGTGGATACTATTCCCGGCGATTCAGGTGCTCCATTTGATGACTGTGTTGTTCACCAGAATGGTTGGCATATCCGATCCGGTCAGCAGAAACCGTGAGCAGGAGATTCGCACCATGATCCGGGCGGGAGTCCTAACCGGTGAGGTTGAAGCCACCGAGGCCGAGCTTTTGGAAAAAGTATTCCATTTTGGGGATCAGCGGATGATGGCAATAATGACTCCCCGACCGGATATAGTTTGGGTGCAGCTGGGGACTACGCTAAGCGGGTTCTTGAGCATCTACCGGGAGAATCGCCATAGTAGATTTCCGGTATACGAAGGCACAACCGAAAACATCGTCGGCGTTCTGTCGGTTAAAGATTTGTTGCTTGGCATCGCAGAAGGCAAGTTCAAATCCGACGATGATGTTGTCACCGACCACATTCGTCCGGTCCTGTTTGTCCCGGAAACGAAACTAGTCAGGGACACCTTTGCTGAAATGCAGCGGGATAATCAGGGCTTGGTTCTTACGGTCGATGAATTTGGCGGCATTGCTGGTCTGGCCAGTCTGGAACAATTGCTGGAAGTCATTGTTGGTGACTTGGACGAAGACCGGCTGGTACCGGAAGAGTTATACACTGAGGTGAGTGAGAATGTTTATCGAGTAGATGCCGGTGCTGGAATCTCGGAAATCAACGGTGACCTCAATCTAGATTTGCCCGAGGGTCAATATAGAACAGTAGCTGGTTTTATTCTGGAACGCTTGGGACGGGTGCCCGTAGAGGGGGATTCAGTAGAATTTGAAGGCTTGACCTTGACTGTGCAGTCGATGGATGGCGTCAGGATTGAAGAAGTGGACATAGCAAGAAGAACCAATAACGGCCAGCCAACCTGAGCATTTTAACCAGTCAGGTTCACTTAACGAAACATGGCGGGAAACCGTAGCGATATGATTCTTGACCCATTGTGGGCACTATGTTTTACTGTAGCGGTTACCCAGCCAATCTATCCCAGCGAACTATCCCACTGAATATCGGACAGAGCAACTTTGCTGTTGCTCTGACTCGGTCCCAGGACAGGCAACAGGAGGAAACGATGCAGTTTGGCATGTTTATGGAGTTTGGTATGCGCCAGGGCGGTACCCATGCCGAGGCTTTTCGTGAAGGCTTTGAGCTGGTGGACGCCGCTGAAGAATGGGGTCTGGACGGAGCGTGGCTGGCCGAACTGCATTTCAATCCAGGTCGGTCAGTGTTGGCGTCACCAATAACCATCGCCAGTTCCATCGCCACCCGCACTAAACGGATGAGGGTTGGCATGGCGGTGTATGTCCTGCCTCTGAACAATCCTCTGCGCATTGCCGAGGAAGTCTGCACCGTGGACCAGATCAGCGAAGGCCGCCTTGAGTTGGGCATCGGGCGCAGCGGCTTCCCGGGGGCCTACGACAGGTACGGTATTTCCTATAATGACAGCCGCCAGCGGTTCAAGGAAACCCTGGAAGTTCTGGAAAAGGTCTGGGAGGGAGAACCGTTTAGTTACCAGGGCGAGATGTACAACTTTGAGAACGTATTGGTCACCCCTGAGCCATATCAAAAGCCACATCCGCCAATACGCATTGCCGCCACCACAGCTGAGACCTTCCCTTACATGGGCCAGCAGGGACGCCCCATATTTGTTGGCTTGCGCGGGATGAATATTCCTGAACTCAGCGTCTGTATTAAAGAGTACCGCAAGGCCTGGGAAGAAGCGGGCCATCCGGGCGGCGGAGATGTTTCGCTACGGATGCCGGTGTACGCTGGCGCCACTGAACAGAAAGGCATTGACGAGCCCTTCGACAGTATCAGCGCCTATTTTGGGCGCATGGGAACCCTGTACCGGGAGTCGGCGGGCCGTGCCGGAATTGACGCCACCGAACTGCGTAATGATCGAGCGGAACGTTTGGCCGCTCTATCCTACGATCAAGTTCTCGAAACCAAGGTGGCCTTTGGCAGCGCTGAAGGCCTGGTTGATCGCTTCCATCAAATGGAAGAGGAACTGGGCATTAACAGCGTCGTTGCCGAGCTAAACGCTGGCGGCTTGATACCCGCCGATAAAGTGCAACAGAGTCTGAAAATCCTAACCCATAAGGTGATGCCGGCGTTCAAGTAAGCTTTCCCGTTTCTTCCTGACAAAAATAGCCGTCCATCTCACTCTTGAGCGGTCGGCATAAACCAGGCATTGGCAGATCAACGACTTAAGGAGTTAGCTCTTTGAATATTTCGATTCTGGACGATTACCAGGGCGTCGCACCTCAAATGGCCGAATGGTCCGAATTACCGGCGGACGCAGAACTACAGATTTTTCTGGATCACCTGGCCGACGAGGACGCTCTGGTGGAACGGCTGAAAGATTCCCATATCGTCATGGGAATGCGAGAGCGCACTGCCTTTCCCCGCTCGGTGCTGGAGCGGTTGCCGGAACTGCGCCTGCTGATTACCGCTGGCCGAAGAAACGCGTCGTTCGACGTGGAGGCCGCCACCGAGCTAGGCATCGTAGTCTGCGGCACCGACGGCGAAGGTGAAGGCCCCACTGAGCTAACCTGGGGGCTGATTATTGGGATGCTGCGCAGAATCCCTCAGGAAGACCAGCAGACCCGGAAGGGCAGTTGGGGCACGACCGTGGGCGTGGGGCTTAAAGGTAAAACTTTGGGATTGCTGGGCCTGGGACACATCGGATCACGGGTCGCTCGAGTGGCCAATGCCTTCGACATGAACGTAATCGCCTGGAGCCAGAACCTGACCGCCGAACGGGCCGCCGAGTGTCATGCCACCCTGGTCGATAAAGACACTCTGTTTACCGATTCGGACATCGTTTCGGTTCATGTGCGCCTCAGCGAGCGCACCAAGGGTTTGGTCGGAGCCAGGGAATTGGAACTGATGAAGCGCGATTCCTACATCGTCAACATTTCCCGCGGGCCGATTATTGATGAGCCAGCACTGCTCAATGCGCTGCGTCGGCATACCATCGCCGGAGCCGCGCTGGACACCTTCGATATCGAGCCAATGCCAGCGGGCCACCCGTTTTTGAGCCTCTCCAACACGTTGCTCACGCCGCACATTGGTTACGTCACTGAAGAGGGTTACAAGTCCTTTTATGGCGGAGTGGTAGAGGACATCCGGGCCTACGCTAGCGGAGAACCAATCCGAGTGATTAACCCGGAGGTGCTGGAGTCCTCCCAATTGAGAAAACCCATCGGGTAGCGACGAGATTAATTTTATTCACGGACATACGCTGATCAGGAGCATTACAGGAGCATTGAATGAAAGCGGTGAGAATTCACGAATTCGGCGACCTGAATGTACTCAAATGGGAAGAGACTCCCACGCCCAAACCCAGCCCGCACCAGGTCTTGATCAAAGTGGATTCCTCCGGGGTTAACTACGCTGATATCATGCGGCGCAAGGGGGGCTATCCGGGGCCAGACTTGCCCTCAACGTTGGGGCTGGAAGCCGCCGGGACGATCGTGGAGTTGGGCGGTGATGTTACCGGCCTGACCGTAGGTCAGCGGGTGATGGCGATGGGTCCTCAGGGCAACGCCGAGTACGTGGCAGTGAACGCCAACCTGGTCTTTCCCTATCCGGAAACCACCGACCCAGTACAGGCGGGCGGAATGCCCCTGGTGTTTCTCACCGCCTACCACCTGCTCAAGTCTCGGGGCCAAATGCAGGCTGGGGACACGGTGCTGATTCAAGCGGGCGCTTCAGGGGTTGGCACCGTGGCGACCCAATTGGCGAAAGCCTGGGGCGCGCGGGTTATAACCACCGCATCCACTCAAGACAAGCTGGACTTGAGCCGGTCGCTGGGCGCCGACGAGACCATCAATTACACCACCGAAGACTTTGAGACAAAAGTGCAGGAATTGACCGGCGGCAAAGGCGTTGATCTGGTGCTGGAGTGTGTCGGCGGCCCGGTGCTGGAGAAAAGTGTCAAGTGCGTGGCAACTTACGGGCGGTTGATTAGCTACGGCAACGCCTCCGGGTCTCCGGCCAACATCCCTTCCGGCGATTTCACCTCGGCCAACCGCACCATCATCGGGTTCAGTATGGGTCGTTCCCCAGTGGGCAAACTGGATCACAAATCAGCGATGGCCGAGCTATTTCCAATGATTGCCAGCGGCCAGGCCAAGCTGATTGTCGACCAGGTTTTGCCCATGTCTGAAGTTGCCAAAGCGCACCAACATCTGTCAAATCGGGGAACCCGAGGAAAAGTAATTCTCGTCCCCTAAATGTTAGAATGGGCCAGTCGTTCACTAGTTGTTTAGGAGGGCAGAATCCTCATGACTAACCGTACAACCGCCCGCCGTGGAGACGTGATTCTTCTGGTGGGCACCCGAAAAGGCTCCTTCATTCTTTCCAGCGACCCCACCCGCCGGAAATGGGAGATGTCTGAATTGCATAATGCCGGGGCGGATGTATTTCATCTGGCCTATGACCATCGTAACGCGGGCCGCATTTTCTCCGCCTCTAACTACATGATCTGGGGGCCGCAACTGGAATACACCGATGACCTGGGCGGCGCCTGGACTCAATCTGAGGTACAGCCCCGCTTTTCCGGCGGAGATGACCAGACAGTCAAAAGGCTATGGCACATCGAGCCGGGGCGCGATGCCGAACCTGGTGTGCTTTACGCCGGGGCCGAACCAGCGTCTCTGTTCAAATCCGAGGACTCTGGCAACACCTGGCATGAAATTGCCGGCATTTCTCAGCACCCAACCAGGGAACAATGGCAGCCTGGTCTGGGGGGACTGTGCTTGCACAGCATCGTGGTAGACCCAGCCGACAGTGCCCGAATGTGGGTCGGCGCGTCAGCGGTGGGCGTTTTCGGGACTACTGACGCTGGCGAAAGCTGGACGCCGCTGAACAAAGGTGTTCGCGCCGATTTCAACCCTGGCGACCGGTTCCCGGAGTTGGGAGTTTGCCCCCACAAAGTGCTGTCGCCCAGGTCATCGCCGGGACTGTTGTACCAGCAGAACCACTGCGGCGTATTCCGGAGCGATAACGGAGGAGCCGAATGGCAGGACATGACCGAAGGTCTGCCTTCCCGGTTTGGGTTCGTGCTGGGATTGCACTCGCAGGACCCGGCAACGATATATGTTCTGCCGGAAGACCAGGCGCTGGGTGAAGACGTGGGCGGCGGCCAGCGGTACGTTACCGACGCCAAGTTTAGAGTGTATCGCAGTCGCAATGCTGGGCAGGACTGGGAGCCATTGTCTAAGGGACTGCCCCATCAAAACGCCTACCTGCATTCCTTACGGGAGGGTATGGCGACGGACAGCCTTGACCCGTGCGGAATCTATATTGGAACCACCACCGGGCAAATATTCTATAGCCGAGACAATGGTGATAAATGGGAACTGCTGGTGGACTATCTGCCGCCGATCAATTCGGTGGACTGCGCCGTGGTGGTCTAGCTCAAGACTTCTTTTTTGAGATTCTCCAACAACCACCACAGTCGATCCCAGACCAACCTGCGCTCGATGTCTGCCAGAGGGCGATCAATCTGGGCACGGCAAGCGGCGACTGCCTGCCCCGCTAAGAATCCCCAGCACCCTGGTTCATCGCGCATCCATCCCACGACCTTTTCCTGATGCTCTCCTACTACCCGAATCAGCACCGGGTCGAGGGCCTCAACTGTTAGCGAGCCATCGTCGGCCATGCCGGGCTATCCCCCACCGACTGGCCGCACGATTTCCAGGGTGTCGCCGTCGTTCAGGGTGATGCCGGAGTAGCTCTCCTTCTTGATGACTTCGCCGTTGTAGCCCACCGCGACAAAGCGCAGGTTTACATCGAAGGTCGTCAGATACTTCTCCAGATTGACGTTTTCGTCAGCCTCTCTGGGCTTGCCGTTCACTACAAGATTAATCACTACAGGCAATTCCTCAATTAGCTTGCCCTGGCGGCCAGCGAAGAAGCCACTATGGCGCGCTTGATTTGTCGGGCCGCCTCTTTTGGGCTGGGGGACGCCAGAATGCTGGTGATCACCGCCACGCCGCTGGCCCCAGCGTCCATGACATGACCAGCATTGGATGCGTCAATGCCGCCAATGCCGAACAGCGGCAAGGAACACCGGACTGTAATCTGCCGCACCAGTGCTGGCCCCGCTGGTTCTTCCCCGGGATGAGACCGACTGGCAAACATGGTGCCCACCAGCAAGAAGTCGGCGCCCTGCTCTGCTGCCTGCAACGCCCCCTCCAATGAATGCACCGACCGCCCGATGAGGGTATCATGGCCAAGAATCTTACGGGCTTCTATTGTCGGCAGGGCTTCCTCTCCCAATTGCACTCCGTTGGCGGCAATGGCGGCGGCCACGTCAACACGCTCATTGATAATGAGCATCGCCGAGTCACTGATAGCCTCTCTTATCCGTTGGGCCAACTCCAGCAATGGGCCACCGGGCAAGTCTTTCTCGCGGAGCTGCACCAGGTCCACACCACCGGACACCGCGTCAGCAATACGCGCTACCAGCGTGGCTTCATCGCAAATGCGTCGGTCAGTAACTAGGCACAGGCAGGGATTTGGTAAATCGGGGCGCACGGGATCAGCTTCGCACTGATGTCGGTTGCGGCACATCGGAGGTGGGGCTGCTGGCGGCGGCATTGGCCCGCAGCGGTATCCTTCCGGCCAGGTAGGATTTGCGGCCCGCCTCAACTCCCAACTTGAAGGCTTCAGCCATCAGGGCCGGATTTTCAGCTTGGGCGATGGCGGTGTTGACCAGCACTGCCGATGCTCCCATTTCCAGCGCTTTCGAAGCGTCGGAGGGCACAGCTAGTCCAGCGTCTACCACCACCGGTATGTTGGCCTGTTCCAGAATTATGCGTATCTCTTCAACAGTGTGGATGCCTTGACCGGAGCCGATGGCCGAGCCCAGGGGCATTACGGTGGCGCAACCCACCTCTTCCAGCCGCATGGCCAAAACTGGGTCGGCGTGAATGTAGGGCAGGACTATGAAGCCATCTTTAACCAGCTTCTCGGCGGCTTCCAAAGTCGCCGCTGGGTCTGGGAATAGGTACTTGGCGTCGGGGATCACTTCCAGCTTGACGAAATCGGTCTTGGTGACCTCCCTACCTAGCTGGGCTACGAACAGTGCTTCTGCCACCGTCTTGCATCCGGCAGTGTTGGGCAGAATGTTGTAGCGGTCCCAGTCAATGTAGTCCAGAATGGTCTTTTGGTTGGGGTTGTCCAGATCCAAACGTCGAATGGCGACCGTGACCATCTCGGTACCAGAAGCGTCCAGGGCTTGCACCATGTCCTCCATAGTACGGTATCGCCCCGTCCCCACTATCAGGCGGGACTTGAAATGTTTGCCAGCAATTACCAGGTCATCCGACACCGCAGCATCTCCTTATTAACCTACGTTAACCTACCTAAACTAAAGCCAAGGTGAAACCCGCACAGTTTACGCACGAATCCATGTAGATCCCATCTTGGTATGAGTTTAGTACATATCTTGCATAGTGCAAAAAACCGCCAGGTAGCTTTCCTGGCGGTTGCGATAGGCTTCTAGCGTCTGATTCCTGCGCCGGCATTACCCAGATCAGGTGCAGACGGTCGGCGGCGATCTTTGGCCGCCCTCTCAGCCTGGCTTACCCAAGCTCCCGCCAGAACGATGGCATTTGATTATTAAACGAAGCTTAGCACTGCCAAAACCGTAAGTCAACGAGGCCGTTTGCCCGGTAGTGGTTCAGTTTGGATCATGTAATTCCGGCGCAAGCAGGAATCCATCAGGGAGTATCGGCCACCAGTCTATCTGGACACCGCCCTTCGCTGGTGTGACGAGCAGAGTCCCAATCCTGACCCGGCAAGTTGAACCGCTACCGTCAAGAACAGACCCTTCACCTGCCCTAAAATACCTGTTAAAATTCGCTGGCAAAGCTGGGAACGTATTGGGAGAGTGTATTGCCCAGGGAAAAGGTTTATACCACTTGTGACGCCGCGCTGGCTGGCATCTCCAATGGTGACACTGTCCTGATCGGAGGTTTCGCCGGTTGTGGAGTGCCCAGAGGACTGATTGCGGCGTTGTGCCAAAAGCCAGTCAAGAATCTGACCTGCGTTTACTCCCCGGGGGCTTGGCCCGATTCTGCTAAACCCTCAGGCGTTGATCAGTTGGTGACCAACGGCCAGGTGAAGAAGCTGATCTCTGCCTTGCCCTTCCCACCAGCAAACGATGGAATAATCAAGAACGCCTGGGAGACCGGTCAACTTGAGATCGAGATTGTGCCTCAAGGGACTCTGGCCGAGCGGTTGCGCGCGGCCGGAGCGGGACTGGGTGGTGTGTTCATCTCCACCGGCGTTGGCACTCGTTTCGCCGATGGGAAAGAGTCACGCACCTTTGCGCAAGGCGACTGCATCTTGGAGTTGCCGCTAAAGGCCGACTTCGCGCTTTTCAAGGCGGATGCCGCCGACACCCTGGGCAATGTGGTCTATCTAGGGGCAGGCCGCAACTGGGGGCCAGTGATGGCAATGGCGGCCACCGTCAGCATCGCTGAAGCAGACCGGGTCTGTGACCCGGGCGGCATCGACCCAGAGACGGTGATCTCTTCCGGAATATTCGTCAACCGGGTGGTACAGACTCCGGCGTCCTAGAGGTAGGTCGATATGACATCCATAAGTGACCATGCCAGCAGCTAAAAAATTAGATTCCAACGCTCAGGCTAGGCGCGTCTCCCAAGAACTCAATCCTGGTGAGACCGTCGCCCTGGGTTCAGGTCTGCCTTCGCTGGTTCCTGGGGAGTTGCCGCCGGATGCAGCGGTCCAGTTTCTCACTGAGGGTGGGCTGTTGGGAAGAATTTCGTCGGGCGGCCAGTCATCCGCCCAGACTGGTTTTGTCGATTCCAATGGGTCGGGGATTAATCTCCAGCCGGGAGCATCAGTACACAGTACAGTAGACCTGGCGGCCATGCTGCGTGGGGGTCAGGTAGACGTGGCAATTATCCAGGCCTCACAGGTTAGTCGTAGTGGCGACTTTACCCACTGGACAACTTCAGAGACTCCGGGATTGTTCGGGCCAGGGTTTGCGGTGGATTTGGCCGCTGGTGCCCGTCGCGTCATTGCCATGATGCTCCATTCGAGGGACGATGGCTCGCCCAATATCGTGCCAGTTTGCTCCAATCCTATTGATGGCGTAGGATTTGTCGATCTGATCGTCACCGATATCGCGGTGATCAATGTTACAGCATCAGGGCTGGAACTACTGGAAGTTGCCGCAGGCTGGCGTGCCGATGATGTGATCGCTCTAACCGGAGCGCAGCTAGCCGTTTCACCGAACTTGCGCGAAATCGCCTTTAACTTATCTGACCTCAAATCACCGAGACTAAAAACTTCGGAGAAGGTCTTTGCCAGCGGGTTGCACGCCCTCAGTGATCTACCCGACGGCGCCATCGTGATGATCGATGGCTTTGCCGGGCCAGGTGGAACACCCCATTATTTGCTGACCTCCCTGCGCGACCACGGGGCCAAGAATTTGACCATTATCAGCAACACCGCGGGCATCGCACGGGTCGTCAATTTTGGTACTCCACCGGGGAAGCAAGCCATTGACCACACTATTTTGATTGATAACCAGCAGGTCAAAAAGGCCATCGCCTCTTATCCAGTGTCACCCTCCGCGTCCCGCCCCACCGCCTTTGAGTTGGCCTATCGTCGGGGCGAGGTCGAACTGGAGTTAGTGCCCCAAGGCACATTGGCGGAGCGTTTGCGGGCAGGCGGGGCGGGCGTAGCCGCCTTTTATACCCCCACCGGCGTGGGCACGCTGATATCTGAGGGCAAAGAGACTCGCGTCATCGACGGCAAGGAGTACGTCCTGGAAGAGGCGCTTCGGGCCGATTTTTGCATCATACGCGGTCATAAAGCCGACACCCTGGGCAACGTGGTGTACAAAGGAACCTCTCGCAACTTCAACTCGGTGATGGCCCCTTCAGCAGATATAACCGTGGTTGAGGTGGACGAACTGGTTGAGCCGGGAAAGCTAGACCCGGAGGCAATCATAACCCCCGGCATTTACGTCAATCGAATCGTAATTAGACCCAGCGACTTCTCGCCCTATGAATAGCAGGCGTTGGCCCCATGTTTGAAGACAAAGAGCGGTTAGACCGAGAGGTCGTCGCCATGCGGGTGGCTAAAGAGCTACCGGACGGCGGCTACGTTAACCTGGGCATTGGCATCCCAACTCTGGTGTCCAACTTTGTGTCGGACGACAGCGTGGTGTTTTACCACAGCGAGAGCGGCGTCCTGAACTGCGGCCCGTTGGCGGAAGAAGGGGAGCAGGACATTGACCTGATTAACGCTGGCGGTCAGTTCCTGCAACCGGTTCCTGGCATGGCATTTTTCAGTTCCGTTGATGGATTCGCCATGATTCGGGGCGGCCACCTGGACGTAACGGTGCTGGGGGCGCATCAGGTTTCCGCCAAAGGAGACTTGGCGAACTGGATGCTGCCGGAGCGGGGCGTCGGCAACATCGGCGGGGCAATGGACTTGGCCGCCGGCGCCAAGACGGTGATCGTGGCCATGGAACATACCGACCGTCAGGGTCAGTCCAAAATAGTGGAAGAATGCACCTACCCGATCACCGGCAAAGAATGCGTGTCGTTGATCGTGACCGACGTGGCGGTCATGCAGCCCACCGCAAAGGGTTTGGTGTTGCTGGAAGTAGCACCAGGCTGGACTCCCGAAGCAGTGCAGCAGATTACTCAGGCCAAATTGATTATCCCCCATGACCTGAAGGAGTACGAATTGTGACCGGGCAATCAGTGGTGATTCAGCTTGCTGGGTCAGGGCTGGGACTCTGCTCGTCACAGCGGCGAAGGCCGGTTCCAGATACACTGGAAGTTGATATGCGCTGACGGATTCCGGCTTGCGCCGGAATGACGAGATCCAAATTTGATCACTACTGCCAAGACAAAAAAGACCGCCCCGTGTTCACGGGGCGGTCTCGATGTCCAGTGTAACCGACTTTTACTAGCGGTCTAGTAGTCCATCGGAGGCATGCCCGGAGCGGCCGATGCCGGTTCCGGAATGTCGGTGATCATAGACTCGGTGGTCAGTACCATGGCCGCCACACTGGCTGCGTTCTGCAGCGCGTAGCGGGTGACTTTGACCGGGTCAACTATGCCGCGCTCCAGCATGGGGCCGTACTCGCCAACTTCGGCGTCGTATCCGTAGTCATCGGCCTGCTGCTTAACCTGGTTCAGCACCACCGCGCCCTCGGCGTCGGCATTCTCGACGATCAACTTAAGGGGCTGCTCCAGCGCCCGCCGGATAATTGCAACGCCCACGGCCTCGTCGCCGGTCAGGCTGCTCAGGCTGTCCAAAGCCCGGGATGCGCGAACCAAGGCTACTCCACCGCCGGGGACGATGCCTTCCTCCACCGCGGAACGGGTGGCGGAGAGGGCGTCCTCAACGCGGGCCTTGCGCTCTTTAAGCTCAATCTCGGTGGCCGCGCCGACCTTGATCACCGCAACGCCGCCGGACAGCTTGGCCATCCGCTCTTGCAGCTTTTCGCGGTCGAACTCAGAGGTGGTATCCTCTATCTGGGTCTTGATCTGATTGATGCGGGCCTGAATCGCCGCCTCGGCGCCCTTACCTTCAATGATAGTGGTGTCGTCCTTGGTAGAAGTGACCCGACGGGCCTCACCAAAGTCTTCAATGGTCGCTGAGTCCAGCTTGCGGCCGGTCTCTTCGCTGATGACGGTGCCACCGGTCAGGATGGCGATGTCTTCCAGCATGGCCTTGCGGCGGTCGCCAAAGCCTGGGGCCTTAATCGCCAAGACATTCAGGGTGCCGCGCAGCTTGTTGACCACCAGGGTGGCCAGGGCTTCGCCGTCTACGTCCTCAGCAATTATCACCGCGTTCTTCTTGCCAATCTGGAGCAACTTCTCCAGTGCGGGCAGGAAGTCGGCAACGGCGGAAACTTTCTTGTCGGTAATGATGATGGTAGCGTCCTCAATGACCGCTTCCATCCGTTCCGCGTTGGTAATGAAGTAAGGGGAAATGTAGCCGCGGTCGACCTGCATTCCCTCGACGTACTCGATCTCGTCAGAAAGACCCTTTGATTCTTCTACCGTGATCACGCCGTCCTTACCTACTTTCTCCATTGCCTCGGCGATGGTCTGGCCGATGGCATCTTCATGAGCGGACAGGCTGGCAACCTGGCCGATGCGCTCACGGGTCTCCACGGTCTGAGACATCTTGTGCAGTTCAGCCACCACTGCCACGACGGCTTTCTCGATGCCACGCTTGATGGCCATGGGGTTGCTGCCAGCGGTGACATTCTTGAATCCCTCGCTAATGATGGCCTGGGCCAACACAATGGAGGTGGTGGTGCCGTCGCCGGCGGCGTCGTTGGTTTTGGTGGCCGCTTCTTTAATCAGCTGAGCGCCCATGTTCTCGAATGGATCGGGCAGCTCAATCTCCTTGGCAATGGTCACGCCGTCGCTGCAGACCAGCGGCGGGCCGAATTTCTTGTCGAGAACCACATTGCGGCCCTTGGGGCCTAGCGTAACTTTGACCGCGTCGGCCAATGTATCGATACCGGCTCGGAGGGCCTTACGAGCATCTTCCGAGTAAGCCAGTTTCTTGGCGGGCATTCTTTTCCTCCTAAATTAAAATACTATCTGGGTGCTTTAGGATATCTTGGCCAGGACATCGCTTTCGCGAAGTATCAGGTACTCTTCGTCGCCGTCCTTGTATTCGGTACCGGCATACTTTGAGTAAATTACTTTGTCGCCAACGGCCAATTCCATTGGTATACGCGTCCCATCGTCGGTAACTCTACCTGGGCCCGCGGCAACTATTTCGCCCTCTTGGGGTTTCTCTTTGGCAGTGTCGGGCAAGTAGATCCCACCTTTAGTTTGCGCCTCTTGTTCTGAGGGCTTGATTACAATCCGTTCACCCAACGGCTGGAGTTTTACTTTAGTTACCACCTTCGCCTCCTATTCTGTTATGTTTCTCCGCACCAGTCTTTGATTGCTTTTTATTCAAAATTAGCAGTCTCGGGCAGAGAGTGCTAATTCATCGTAAACATGCCAATGACACTTGTCAAGACAGAGTTGGCACCTTACCATTTAGCAATATTTGGGTGCCTGAGTAATTGCCATTCAGTACAAATTTCTAACCTACAAAAGCGACGGCGCGGTAGCTACTTTAACGTTGAACCGGCCCGACCAATGTAATCTGATTGATTGCTACCTGGCTGCGGAGATGCGTGACGCTTGCCATAAAGTTCGCCAGGACGACAATGTTCGGGTCTTAGTTTTAACCGGCGCCGGGGCCGCTTTCTCCCTGGGGCGAGAACCGCTGCCGACGGAGCTTGCCACCGGTTCGGCAATCCAGCGGCAAGCCTGGATTGAGCAGTTGCGGGTAGCGGACGCTCTGGCCAATTTGCCCATTCCAGTGATCGTTTCGATAAACGGCGACGCCCTGGATCACGGGTTGGAACTGGCCCTGGCGGGGGATATTCGCATCAGCGCGGAACCAGCAAGTTTTGGCTTAACTGATCTGTCGAAACCGGGTTGCTTCCCCTGGGATGGCGGGACGCAACGCCTGCCCCGATTGGTGGGGCCAGCCTGGGCTTCGGATCTGATGCTGACCTCATTGGTTATCGGTTCGGCAGAAGCGCTGAGCATCGGTCTGGTCAATCGCGTGGTGCCGCCTGGAGAATTGACGCGGGAGACTCAGCGGCTGGCCGAAGCGATTGCCGCCGGTGGACCCATTGCCGCCCGGTATGCCAAAGAAGCCATTACCAAAGGCGCAGACCTGAGCCTGGCTGAGGGACTGCGCCTGGAGGCGGACCTGAACATCATTCTGCAAAGTACCGATGACCGCGCCGAGGGGCTTCAGTCTTTTGTTGAGAAGCGTCCGCCCCGTTTCACTGGCCAATAATGACTGTTAAAATGATTGCGCAACCGTCGTTTACATGGTCTAGGCTGTTGGCCAACAAGACTTTATAAAGGATACAAACCCTGTGAAGTTAAAGCTTGACCTGCACACGCACATTTGGGAAGCCTTTAATTTTCAGCCACCGTCGCTGGATATTGCCGAGAAAGTGATCGCTCAGATCAAATCGCAAGGCATTGACGGCATTGCCATCACCGACCATCACAACAAGGACTGGGCCTTCGAGTTTCGCGCGTTGGTGGAAAAGCATTTCCCAGGCGAGGTGGTAATTATTCCGGGTTGGGAGATTGAAGTCCGGCCGGTGGAGAGTCCTTTTGATGAATACCAGGTTGCGGAACTGTTCCTGCCCAACGGTGGAATGTTCCGTATCTACTGCCACCCTGGGTATTACACACCCAAAATTATTATCGAAGAAAACATTCACGGCATCGAAATCGACAATTACATCCACAACTGGCACATTCGCAAGGGGCAGGTGCAGACCGTGGCCGACACCCACTCGCTGATGACCTTCCAGGTTAGCGACGCCCACAATCTGGAAAACATTGGTCTGCGTTACACCGAGGTTGAGTTGGACGACTTATATCGAAGAGCCGTACCGCTGGACTAGCCGGTAATGCCAGCCTTCGAAACTCTACTTTACAGCAAGGATCACGGCGTCGCGCATATTGCGCTGGACCGACCGAAGGTACGGAATGCCTTCAATATCCAGATGCGGGACGACTTCGCCGAAGTGCTGTCCGCCATTGACGATGACCCCGACATCAGGGCCGTGTTGATTAGCGGAGAGGGTCGGGCCTTCTGCGCCGGAGCCGACTTGACCGAATTCGGCACCGCGCCTTCGCTGGTGAAAGCGCGGGAGGTACGGTGGGAGCGTGACGTGTGGGGCCAACTGCACTCACTATCCAAGCCGATAGTAACTGCGGTACACGGATACTGCATTGGTTCGGGACTGGAAATTGCACTCCTCAGCGACGTTCGCGTCGCCGCTGCCGGAACGGTGTTTGCCCTGCCGGAAGTGCAGCTAGGTATCATCCCAGCGGCCGGGGGTACCCAGACTCTGCCGCGGAATGTCGGGGCGGCGGTCGCTCTGGACCTGTTGTTGACCGGACGGCGCTTTGACGCAGCGGAGGCGTTGCGGTTCAAGCTGATCACCAGGATAATGCCAGAAGGCAGACTAATGGCTGAGGCTGACCAGATTGCTCAACTGCTGGCGCAGGTCGATGCAACCCGCATGTTGGGTGCAATTAACGCGATGAAACAGGGGTCCGACTTGGCTCTTGACCAGGCTCTGCAGCTTGAAACCAGGGTTGCGGAGTTGGCCTTGGGCCAATAGTCTATACTAATTCGCACGGTCCCGTCCCAAAATTTGTTTGCTTATGTCCCCCGACAAGCTCAGGCCGAGCGGATTTAGCCAGTTCATGGTGAGCTTGTCGAACCATGAATCTGTAGAGCATCTGCTTTCGGGACAACCTCATAGATAGCTGAACTGCCCGGTGAAACCGTGCGAAGGGAAACTGGATGAACACCACCGAATTTTTGATCATCGCCAGCGCGATAGTGCCAGAGCGGCCCGCCTTCATATTTGATGGCCAGCAGTTTTCCTTCGCTGACCTCCACCAGCGGGTCAACCGGTTGGCTAGTTCGCTGTCGCAGTTGGGAGTTGGCCCCGGCGACCGGGTGGCGACGATGCAGGTCAACAGTCACCAGAGCATCGAGATCTACTTTGCCGCTGCCCAACTCGACGCGGTCTATGTGCCGCTCAACTTCAGGGCCAAGGCCGAGGAATTACAGCAGATGCTAAGCATCGCTCAGCCCAGCATGCTGTTTACCGGAGAGAGATACCTGCCCCTAGTTCACGGCAGCATCGAAAATGGCATCCTGCCGTCTCAGCGAATAGTCCTGCTGGACGGCCCCGCCACCAACGGCCATCACGCCTACGACGCGCTATTGCAATCGGGCGAAGCGGAGCAGATGCACTTCCCCGAAGCCGAGGGTGAAGACACCACAGTCATCATGTTCACCGCTGGCACCACCGGATTGCCCAAGGGCGTGATGCTTACCCACGACAGCTTTTCGTCTTACCTGCTGTCCAACGTCTCGCCTGCCGACCCTGACCTGGAAGAGACCAATTTGTTGACCGTGCCTTTCTACCATATTGCCGGACTTCAGGCGGCATTGGCCGCAGTCTACGGTGGCAGGACGGTGGTGGTCATGCGTCAGTTCGAGCCGCTGGAATGGCTGAAATTGGCCCAGCGTCACCGGGCCAACCGGGCGATGCTGGTGCCGACGATGCTAAAACATTTGATGGATCATCCCCAATTTGGCGACTTCGACCTTTCGTCGCTGGACGTAATCACCTACGGCGCGGCCCCCATGCCGTTGCCGGTGATCCAGCAGGCGATCATAAAGTTTCCCAACGCCCGGTTTATCAACGCCTTTGGCCAGACCGAGACTGCGTCCACCATCACCATGCTGCCCCCGGAAGACCACGTTTTGGAGGGAAGCCCGGAAGAGGTGGCCAAGAAGCTGAAGCGATTGACCTCCATTGGGGTTCCCCTGGAAGACGTGGAAGTTATGATCGTCTCAGAAGATGGCGAGACAGTACCCACCGGCAATGTTGGGGAAATTGTCGCGCGGGGCTCGCGCATGATGAAGGGATACTGGCGGCAGGAAGCCGCCACCGGCGATGCCATTCGTTCTGGCTGGGTTTACACCGGTGACTTGGCCTACCAGGATGAAGACGGCTACATATATCTGGCCGGGCGGGCTAAAGACTTCATCAAGCGGGGCGGCGAAATGATTTCGCCCGAAGAAGTGGAGCAAGTGCTGCTGTCCCACCCCGACGTGGATGATGCAGCGGTCATTGGCGTCCCCGACCTGGAATGGGGTGAAGCAGTTACCGCGGTGGTGGTAAGGCGATCACCGGCGGCGACCGAAGCGGATTTGATTGAACATTGCCACCAGCGTTTATCCAGCTTCAAGCGTCCCAGTTCAGTGGTATTTGTCGATGAACTGCCCAGAAATGCGATGGGGAAAGTCCTGAAGCGAGACCTGCGAGAGCAGTTCGGAAAACCGTATTAAAGCCATTGTTTATCTAGTAATTTAGGAGTTAAAGCGATGAAGGTTGCAGTTATGGGCACTGGCGGTGTCGGCGGGTATTTTGGCGGACTGTTGGCTCGCGGCGGGCACGATGTCACCTTCGTCGCCCGCGGCCCCCATCTGAAAGCAATACAGCAAAATGGCCTGCGAGTGGAGAGCGTCAACAGCGGCACTTTCACCGCGCCCGGGGCGGCGGTCGAGGACACTTCTGGCGTAGGTGTTCAGGACCTGGTGCTGTTCAGCGTCAAGATGTATCACAACGACTCGGCCATCGACACGGTCCGTCCGATGGTCGGGCCGGACACCGTGATCTTGACCCTCCAAAATGGAGTCGATAACGGGGAGCATCTGGTCGAAGCTTTTGGCGAGTCCCGGGTGATGATTGGCTCCGTAATGCTGGAAGGCCGTATCAGCGAGCCGGGTGTGGTCGCTCAGGGAGGGCCGGGCCGGGCCAATTTCGGCGAGTTGAACCCCGGCATCACCGAACGCGGTCAGAAGCTGTTGGCTATTTTCCAGGAGGCGGGCTGGCAGGTGGAACTACAAGAAAATATGGTAGACATGCTCTGGAAGAAATTCGCCTACTTGTCGGCTTCGGCGGCAGTGTGCGCCGCCAGCAACTCCACAATGGGGGAGATGCGTTCGGTGCCGGAGACCCGCGAAGTCCTCAAGCAGGCCATTGCTGAGGGATTTGCCGTGGGACGCGCTCGCGGCGCGCCAATCAACGACGACGCCCTGGACTGGTCGATGAATTCTCTGGACAGTTTCCCGGCACTGGGCAGGTCATCAATGGCCAAAGACTTCACCGAAGGCAAGCCCGTGGAGTTGGAAGGTTTGATCGGCACTGTGGTCCGCATGGGTCGGGAAGTCGGCGTGCCCACTCCGGTCAATGACGTCCTCTACGCGGTGCTGCGGCCCTGGGCCGACCGCATTGAGCGGACACTGGCTGAGGCTGGCAACTAACGTCGATAAAGCCGACTCTGTAAGGGTAGTGGCGCGGCATACCAGGCCACTACCCGATTTACTTGTCTTTCGGTGGCTAAAAAGCCCGCTTGTGGGAAGTGTCGATTTCCTGCGTGGTGATAAACTCCAACAGCACCGACCTACCATCTTCGTTCATCTGCCGCGCCCTCTGGAAGGCCGGGCCGATCTCAGCCGGGTCTTCGATCCGCTCGGCGTAACCGCCCATCGCCCTTCCCATGTCGGCATAGTTGCCGCCTAGGTCGCGGCTGTTGTAAAGCTGATGCGAGGTTTCCATGGCGTGAGTCTCCACCGCCATCGACGAGTTGTTCAGCACCACTGTGGTTATGGGTATCCCTGAACGCACCGCAGTCTCAAAGTCTAGCCCGGTCATACCGAAGGCAGCGTCGCCCATAAAGTTCACGCACATCTTTTCCGGCGCGGCCAGCTTGGCGCCGATGACCAATCCCAGCCCGGTTCCCAGGCCGTGCGACTTGCCCCAGCCCAGGTAAGTCCTGGGGCCGTTGGAGCGGTAAAAGGGCGTGATCTGGTCTCGGGGGCTGCCCGAATCGTGGGTGATGATGGCATCCTGCGGCGGCACCGTCTGCATGAACTCCCAGATCACCCGGTAAGGATTAATGGGCCGCCCGGCGGCGGTAATCTTGGCCGTCCACTGGGCCAGCCAGCCATCGCGCTCCGACTTGATCTCAGCAGCCACCGACTCGTTGCCCTTCCTGGTTTCGCCCACGATTTCCCGGCATGCCTCGATCATCTGCCGCAGCACCAGCTTGGCGTCGCCGATGATGGGGTGGTCGATGTCGTAGTCCTTATGCACATCGCGGGGGTCATTGGTCGCCTGAATCAATGTCTTGCCTGGCGGCAAGTTCATGGACATGCCGTGCTTGGTGAAGCTGCAACCAATGCCGAACACCACGTCTGAACGGCGCATGAAGTGGTACACCGGCCCAGACATTACTCCGGAGCCGCTGCCCAGGGACAGGGGATGCATTTCCGGGAAGCCGCTTTTGCCCAATAGCGTGCTCATCACCGGTGTTGACAGCAGTTCGGCCAGTTCCACCAGTTCGTCGGTGGCCTGGGCCGCCAGAACTCCCTGACCGGCGTGGATTATTGGGTACTTGGCTTCGCACAAGGCCCGCGCCGCTGCTTCAACGTCGCGGGGGTCTCCCTGCGATCCGGTGTGCCGTACTTTCTTGCTCCAGAAAAACGATTCCTCGCCAACTTCTTCTAAGGCAATGTCGGCCGGAATTTCAACCATCACCGGCCCAGGCCGCCCCTGATAGAGCGCAGCGAACGCCCGACGCATTACCGCCGATGTCTTGTCAGCGGAATTGATCTGCTCAATGTGCTTGGTCACGCCGGCATAATTGGTCATAGATGAAAACAGGGGAAATACGCCCTGCCGGTCTGTGGGGTGGCCCAAGGGAAGCAGTAACATGGGCGTGGAGTCCGAGTAGGCCGTGGCCACTCCGGCGTAGGCATTTTCTGCGCCCGGGCCGTATTGCATAGCGAATACCGCTGGTTTTTCGCCGTTGGTGACCCTTCCATAGCCGTCGGCGATTCCTACGCCAACCCGTTCCTGGCGGCAGATTATGGGTCGTATTCCGGCCGCTGCTGCCGCCTCGATCACTGGTGTCGTGGGAAAGCAACTGAGGAATTCTACGCCCTCCCTCTTCAGAATTTCTGCTATGGCATCAATCGTTTTCATGTCATCACCTTTCTTACGCTTGCTCCAGTAGTTCTGTGGGCCAGGGTGTTTTGTCCTAAATTAGACAGAGTATACCATCCGACTGCCCAATATGCGGACAAGAGAAAGCCCGCCTTAAATTTGGCGGGCGTTGCTGGATCAAAAACGAAACGAGCGCATACGCTCTAGACGGTGGAGAATTTGTAGCCCAAGCCTCGTTCGCTGAGGATATAGTGAGATTCTCTGGCGGTGTCACCGAGTTTGTTGCGCAGATGCTGTATATGCACTTTCAGGGCATTTCGGGAGCTTTGCCCATCTTCGCCCCAGACCAGGTGAGATAGTTGGGAATGGGACATGACCCTTCTGGGGTTTTTTACCAAACAGCGGAGAATTTCGAATTCGGTGGTGGTGAGTTTTACTTCTTTGCCTTCGATTCTAACCTCATAAATGTCGAAATCTATGAACAGTTTTCCCGACACGAAGGGTTGCCCCTGACTGGTCAGCGGGAGCTTCTGGGCGCGGCGCAGCAGGGCGATGATACGGGCCAGCATCTCCAGCTGCCGGACTGGCTTGCTCATGCAGTCATCCGCTCCGGCGTCCAGCGCCCTGATAATTTCTTTTTCGGCTCCTGTGGAAGTGATCATGATCAGGGGCACGGCGGAAAAGTTGCGAATCTCACGGCAAAGGCCAACGCCCAACTCGGTGGAAAGTTCTGTTTCCATCACCACCAGGTCCGGGGCTTCCTGCTCGATCATTTGCATCAATTGGTCGGGGTCTTCAGTGGCAAGCAATTCCCGATGCGGCCAGCGAATGGCGCAGCAGCTCCCGACGGCTTCAATGGATTTGGGGTCTTTATCGCCGATCAGGATTTTCACTATAGCTTACTGGCTCCATCTTCAGATGTTCGCGAATCTATTACATGGTCGGCACTCTCACATCAAGAACGGCTTTTCAGGCACTCTCTGAAAAAGCTGTGACTTATTTGTTACAATACTTCTTATCACTCCTATTGAGCTAACAACAAGGAAAACAATCGAATCAATATTCATTCCACACCAGAACCACCGGTGTTCTGCGAAATTCGGTTGATTCTAGCGCCAACAGCGTTAGAACTTATCGTTGGTATCCTCGTCAGAATTAACCGGAAAACGTAGAATCTTTTGGCTGTTGGCACTCATCCAAAGCCTAGGATCGCAGATATTCGATTGCGTCCTTTTGCAAGACACATACTGGACGCAGGGCAGCACTGAGAGGGGAAATGGATTTTGAAGTTTCCGCCGAGCAGCTTCATTTTGTAAGCCTGGCCCAGCGCTTGGCTAAAGAGTCGTTGGCGCCGCGAGCCGAACATTATGATGAGGCCGGTGTTCATCCCACGGAGAGCTGGCACGACCTGTGGCAAAACGGCTTTCTGGCGGCTGCCGTGCCCAAGGAATATGGCGGCTTGGGCCTGGACATGCTCACCTATTGCATGGTGATGGAAAAGCTGGCTGAGGGCTGCACCAGCACCGCGATGACGGCGCATATGCATTCCACTGTAATGCGCTTTATCGACGCTTTGGGCACCGATCAACAGAAATCACTCTACTTTTCTGAAGTAGTAAATCAGGGGGAGCTGTTCGGTAGCTGGGGCAGCGAACCGGAATCACGCGGCGGCGCAGTTCATCGCCAAACCACGATCACGCCTAGTGGTGGCGGATATGTTATAGATGGCGAAAAGCACTTTTGCACCATGGCGGGCGGGGCGCACCGTTATATGGTTCATTGCAGCTTGGAAGATGCCGATCCTGAACAGGCTTTGTTGTTGGCTCTGGTGCCCCACGGCACTCCAGGACTGAATATAATCGGCGATTGGAACACCCTGGGCATGAGGGCCACCATCAGTCCCAGTGTGTCTTTTAAAGACTGCCGCGTTGGTGAGCAGGATGTGCTGGGGGAAGCCGGGCAGTCCCAACGGTTGGGCGTGGGGCTGGCCTTCGGACTGGGCTACGCCGCAGTTTATCTGGGGGCGGCCCAGGCAGCACTGGATTATACCGTTGAATATTGTAGGACTCACCACTTCGATCCCGACCCGGAACTGCTGGCGGAGAGCTTGATCGTGCAGCGAAACGTCGCGGAGATGACCATGTCCCTGGAGGGCGCTCACCTGGTGGTGTACCAAGCGGCGAGCCACTGGGCCGAATCTAAAATCGCCGAGCGAGCGATCTGGGCGGCCCGCGCCAAGTATCTGGCGACTCAGGCATCTCTCTCGGTCACCGGCCTGGCCATTCAGACGGTGGGAGGGCGCAGCGCCCACAAGCGCATGCCGCTGGAACGCATATTCCGAGATGTGCGCACCTGCACACTAATGCCGCCCAACCTGGACCAGACTATGGAGATCATCGGCAAGGCGGAGTTGGGACTATTCGACGCCCTGGTAACTGCCCAGCGGTAGACTAATGGCCTGAGGTGAGACCAATGACTGACTGGCAGTTTAGTGTCTGGCCTCAAACGCGCTGATTTCGTCCTCTTGCTGCATAGTCAGGCCAATCTCGTCCAGACCGTTGAGCAGGCACTCTTTGCGAAAGGGATCAACCTCAAAGATCAGCACCACTTCTTCGTCCTCATCCCAGATGCGCTGGGCTTGCAGGTCTACAGTCAGCCGGGTGCCGGGGTCTTTCTCTAATTTGTCCATCAACTGCTGCACCTGCTCCTCAGGCAACACCACCGGCAGCAGTCCGTTCTGGAAACAGTTGCTGAAGAAAATGTCGGCAAAGCTGGGCGCGATGATGCACCGTATCCCAAAGTCCTGCAAGGCCCAGGGCGCGTGCTCGCGGGAGGAACCGCAGCCGAAGTTTCGTCCGGCCACCAGGATGCTGGGACTCTGGTATTTGGGGTCGTTGAGCACGAAGTCCGGGTTGGGACTGCCATCCTCTTTGAACCGCCAACTGCCGAATAGCCACTGTCCGTAGCCGGTGCGCTCAATGCGCTTCAAGTGGATGGCGGGAATGATCTGGTCGGTGTCGATGTTGACCCGGTTGATGGGTGCGGCGACGCCGTTTAATCTGACAAAGGGTTCCATGGGATGCTCCTTTACTTCCACTCTCTGATGTCAACAAAGTGTCCAGCGATGGCGGCGGCGGCGGCCATTGGTGGGCTAACCAGGTGGGTGCGCCCGCCCTTGCCCTGGCGACCTTCAAAGTTTCGGTTGGACGTTGAGGCGCACCGCTGGCCTGGCTGCAACACGTCCGGGTTCATGCCCAGGCACATCGAGCAACCAGCCACCCGCCAGTCGAAACCGGCGTCGGTGAAGATGCGGTCCAGGCCCTCTGCTTCGGCCTCCGCCTTGACCCGGGCCGAGCCGGGCACCACCATAGCGTACACATCCGGGTGGGCGTGCTTTCCCTTGATAACTTCAGCCGCGGCCCGCAGGTCTTCAATGCGGCTGTTAGTGCAAGCCCCCAGGAACACCCGGTCAATCTTGATGTCTTGAATCGGAGTGTTCGGCTCCAGGCCCATGTAGGTCAAAGCCCGCTCCGCCGCTTCGCGCTCGTGGGGTTGGCTGAAGGACGCCGGATCGGGAACCCGACTGGTAATCTTGGTCACCATGCCCGGATTGGTGCCCCAGGTGACGAAAGGCTCCAGGTCAGAAGCTTCAATCTCCACCAGTTTGTCGAAGGTCGCCCCGGCATCGGTGGGCAGCTTGCGCCACTCCGCAACCGCTGCCTCGAAGTCCGCACCCTGGGGGGCAAACTGACGGCCCTTCACGTAGTCAAAGGTGGTCTGGTCAGGAGCGATCATGCCCGCCCTGGCCCCGCCTTCGATGCTCATATTGCAGACGGTCATGCGCCCGTCCATCGATAGGGAGCGAATCGCCTCGCCGGTGTACTCAATGACATGGCCGATGCCGCCGTTTATGCCGATCTGCCCGATGATGCCCAGGATTACATCCTTGGCGACAACACCCGGCGGGAGGGGGCCGTTGACCCGCACTTCCATCGTCTTAGGCTTGAACTGGCGCAGCGTCTGCGTCGCCAGCACGTGCTCCACCTCGGAGGTGCCGATGCCCACGGCCAGGCAGCCCAACGCGCCGTGAGTGGAGGTGTGACTGTCGCCGCAAACCACTGTCTTGCCCGGCTGGGTGTATCCTAAATCCGGGCCGATAACGTGGACGATGCCCTGGTTGGGGCTGTACCGGTCATAGAAAGCGATTCCGGTGCCTTTGAGGTTGTCCTCCAACGCGTCCAACTGACGCTTGGAGATTTCGTCGGTCACGGGCAAGGACAAATCCCAGGTGGGAGTGTTGTGGTCCACGGTAGCCACGGTCAGGTCAGGGCGACGCACCTTGCGTCCGGCCAGCCGCAGACCTTCAAACGCCTGCGGGGTGGTGACTTCGTGAATCAGGTGCAGGTCAACGTAAATGATCGAGGGTTGCCCTGGCTCTTCGTGAACGACGTGGGCGTCCCAAATTTTTTCAAACATTGTCTTGGGGGGCATGGAATTTTCTCTCCTCGCAGCGTTGCAGGTAACTGGAATAAATCGCACGGCAGTCTGGCCGCTAGCTGAGTCGTCCACATTATAACATTGACCCTCAGCTTTGACAGCTTATTGCAGAATGTTGAACGCGCGATCATATCTTACCCCGTAGGGAATCCCCGTCGCACCGGCGGAAGCCAGAAT
>MUCJ01000052.1 GCA_002816715.1 SAR202 cluster bacterium Casp-Chloro-G3
ATCGCTCCTCTGAACCCATCACTCGTATCTGTACAAGAGGGCCGTGACGGGGCGAATACCGACATTAACCCCATAATTAGAATTGCTGCAATTGCTCAAATAGTATTGAGGCTAATCAGTCAGGTGCTCTATAATGGGATGGACTGTCCTAACAATATTCCAACTTTTGTCGGTGGGTTCCGTATGGCTAAATTAGACTATTATGAAGTTTTGGGCGTGCCAAAAAGTGACTCCGAAGAAAATATTCGCCGGGCCTTCCGCAAGAAGGCCATGGAGTACCATCCTGACCGAAATAAGAACCCGGGCGCTGAGGAAAAATTCAAGGACATCAACGAAGCTTATCAGGTACTGAGCGACTCCAAGAAGCGCGCTCAGTATGACCGCGCTGGACATGCCGGTGTGAATGGCGGCAACGGCGGCTTTGACCGTCCCTTCGATGGCTACGATGTGTTCGGTGGCTTTGGCGATATTTTTGATTCGTTCTTTGGCGATGCCTCTGGCCGGAGGGCGAGCGAACCGCAGCGGGGGGGCGATATCCAGCAACGCGTGACACTGACCTTCGATGAAGCGGTGTTCGGCGTCGAAAAAGAGATCGATGTTAATCGGGTAGAGCCTTGTCACCACTGTTCCGGCGCAGGCAATGAGCCCGGAAGCAACGTGAAGACTTGCAGCACCTGCCAGGGTAACGGGCAAGTGCGACGAACTCAGCGCAGTCTCTTTGGGCAATTCGCCCAGATAACTGCCTGTCCCACCTGTCAAGGACGGGGAAACGTTATTGACGTTCCCTGTACCAACTGCAAAGGCGCAGGACTGGAACGCCGCCAACGCAAGACCGCGGTGGCGATCCCCGCCGGTGTGCAGGGTGGCATGCAGGTACGGCTTACCGGGGAAGGTGATGTGGGGCGCAACGGAGGGCCGCCGGGCAATCTATACGTCCAGGTAGCAGTTAGGGAACACTCGGTGTTTGAGCGAGAAGAGTTTGACCTCATTTACGAGTTGCCCCTGAATATGGTTGAAGCTGCGTTGGGAGCCGAGAAAGAGATACCCACTCTGGAAGGCGAATCTGAACTCCTGAAAATACCCCACGGTACCCAGCCGGGGCACGAGTTCCGCATTAAGGGCAAAGGCGTGCCCCATATCCACAGTAGCCGCCGAGGAGATCTGAGGGTGTTGGTAGACATCCAGGTGCCGGAGCGTCTGAACACCCGCCAAAGGGAGTTACTTAAGGAATTGGCAGAGTCCTTCGGTCAAGAGATCGTTCCCGAGAATAGTCCTGAAACTGTTCAGGAAGGTACCCCGGAAAGTAGTCCAGAAAACATTGCCGATCACCACGATCAGCCTAAACAACCAACACAACCAAAACGGCCAAAACAGTCAAAAAAACCCGAACCAGAACAACATGACAAGGACAAAGGCATTTTTGACCGCATCAAAGACGCATTCGGTTAAACTAAACACTACGCCAAATGAGTAATAGACAACCCGGGCCGATAACACCGGGTTGTTTTTCAGTGAGCGAATATGCAGTGGCACGAAATAAGCATCGAAATACCCTACGAGTATGTGGAACCGATCTCCTATCTGTTTGACCGCTATGGCCACGGCATGTCTATGGAGATTCTAGGCTCAGATAAGGTAATGCTGCGAACCTATCTGCCTTCCACTTCCCGTCAGAGGCTGGCTCACATTGAAGTGGGGGTCAAGCTGACCAGCCTGATCCAGCCCCTGGGCGAGCTAAAAAATGAGCCGCTGCCGCCCGACGAAGACTGGCAGAACGCCTGGAAGTCCCACTTTAACCTGCTCAAATTGGGCCAGCACCTTATAATTAAGCCCTCCTGGATTGAATACCAAGCCGAACCGGATGATCTGGTGATTGAGCTAGACCCCGGCATGGCCTTTGGCACGGGTTATCATCCAACCACCTATACTTGCCTGGAGGCATTGGAGAACCTGATCGAGCCAGGCATGAGAGTCCTCGACCTGGGGGTTGGTTCGGGAATATTGACCATAGCCGCCGCCAAAATGGGCGCGAAAAACGTCCTGGCCCTGGATATTGATTCGGTGGCGATCAAGGCCGCCCGTCAGAACTTCCGCCGCTTGGGAATCCTGCAGCAGGTCACCTTAGTGCAGGGGACATTACCCAACCCCCAAGCCCGGCCGGGCGAGTTCGATTTAATCATGGCCAACATTTCCTCCCGGGCCATCCGTGAGCGCGGGGCGCATATGCTGCCTTTGCTTAACGATCAGGGGGCGTTGATCGCTTCGGGAATCATCAATGACCAGGCGCAGGAGACAGAAGAAGCACTGGAGCAAGCCGGTTTCGTCGTACAAAATACTTGGCCCAAGGATGACTGGGTCACCCTGGTATGCCGGCCCAACAGTATTTCGGTCTAGACTATCTGGCCAAGTCATCCGTCGCGAAAAATACCTTCATAAAGGAAAATCCACGTAACGCTCGCCGGTGTCCGGTAGCACTGTCACCACAGTTCGCCCGTCACCTAATTCATTGGCTAGGTTCAGAGCAGCGAACACGTTGGCCCCAGAAGATACACCAACCAGCAGCCCTTCCTCCCGAGCCAGTCGCAGACACATCTGGCCGGCCTCTTCGTCGGTCACTTGAGCTATGCTGTCTAGCAGACTACGGTCTAACAGTGGGGGGACGAAGTCGGCGCCAATACCCGGTATCATGTGACGCCCCGCCGTGCCGCTGCTCAACACCGGAGACCCGGCAGGCTCCACCGCAACAATTTGAACCGTCGGATTCACTTCTTTAAGACGCTTGCCCACTCCGGTGATCGTGCCGCCAGTTCCCACCGCCGCCACAAACGCGTCTACGCCGCCATTGGTGGCTTCTATGATTTCTTCAGCGGTGTATCGGTAGTGGGCTTCCGTTACTTGAACGTCGTTGAATATATCCAGCAAGAGGATATCCGGACTGGAACCAGCATAGGTCTTGGCTGATTCCGAGGCGCCATGCATACCTGAGTTGGGGGAGGTTAACCTGACCTCGGCCCCGTACCGTTCCACCAACCGGCGCAGGTTTAGCGGGGCGTTACTGGGCATGAAAATAGTTAGTCGGTATCCCTTGGCCGCGGCAACCATTGCCAGGGCCACGCCGCTGTTGCCGCTGGTGGCCCAGACCAATGTCGACCCCGCAGAAATCAGCCCTTGCCTCTCAGCGTTTTCCACCACTGCCAGGGCGATGCGGTCTTTGACGCTGCCGCTGGGATTTCGGTTCTCCAGCTTAACCAGCACCCGGGCTGAGCCTGACTCGACCACGTGGTTCAGGGCCAATAGCGGTGTGCCGCCAATAAGCTCCAGCACGCTTTGGATTACATGGGCCACAAAATCTCCTTGGAGTGAATGCTAGGAATGATGGGGAATGGACTAAGGGAATGAGGAAGTTTGGCACACTTTTTAGACCAGCGTCAACCACTATAAATTAGCCGCCATTTCTCAAAATTGATGCTATACTTGTTCTGCTCAAATACAGGCCATTCCTAACCAATCCCTTCCGGCAAAGCATAGACACCACTATGGAACAGGTAGACTTACAACGTTACCAAATTACAGGACTGCTGGGCACCGGCGCTGACTATGATGTGCGCGCCGCCATAGACCAGGAAACCCAACAGCAGGTGGTTCTCAAACGGCCAGTTCCCCAGGCCATCAGCCGCCAGATGCACGGGGCAATTGAAGCCCGCACCGACCGCACGCTACAGTTCTACCAGGAAGTGGGTAACCAGATTCCCCACCTGTCGCCAATTCTCGGCTACTCCGAACGCGCGAACCACGACAGTTACTACGGCGATTCCCTGGGTCAAGAATACCGAGTTTTGGTAGTTGCTAGGGCGCAGGGTATCCCCTTGGCCGGGGACGTGCGGGCGCGCATCTTGAAGGTACCCATTGGTCTGGGACAGAACCTGTTCGCTTTATACCCACTCGCTTATTCGGCCAGCGATACTCCCTTTGCGGTGCAGCAGCAACTGGTTGACCTGCAGGAACAGTTCTACAAAGCTGGCTACGTGCTGTTGGACCAGGGCCCCCAGAACATTTTCTACCAGCCGGCCACCAACAGCATCACGATCATTGATTCCGGGGACCTGGTTGCCCCAGATGAGGAAAGCGGCTCAAGAAGTCGGCGGCGCCGGGACATCCACGATTTCTACCTGGAAGTCCTGAAGTATTACATCGTACCTCAGCCCCCGCCTGGAGACGCCGCCGGTTACCGTGACCCCTACGGAATGCGCCCGGTAATCTCCCTTGAAGAAGAGCTTGACGAATTAGCCCGACGGTTTGGCAACTTCGCCGACCCGGCCCGCAATGCCGCGCTTTATCTGATCGCCAAGGTGCGTGACCGGGCCTATACTGATTTCGGTGATTTCAGGAAGGACTTGACCGCCTATTTTGAGGAAGTTAGAATCCGCAACCGGAGCCTGTCCAACCTGAATGAAGCTAAACAGGCCTGGCATGATGCCATGCAATTGCTCCACGGAGACCATTGGCGTCGCTATTTGTTCGACCCGGTTGCCGACCTGGCCGCATTCGATACATTTTCCGGAAATCCGTAACGTTTACTAAACCCTCTAATTAGAAAAGCAAGAAATCCCAAAAGGAAGCCCAATATGATTGCCAGCACGTACGCCACTTTTCAAGACAACTCCTCTCATGGAGAGGACTCTTTTTTGGTCAAAGACCTGGGCAACGGCTGTTTTCTGGACGTGATCCTGGATGGAGTCACCGGACACGGTGGTGAAGAGGCCAGCACTTCAGTGGCCAAAGCGCTAGACGCGGCGACCATTAACTCGTTGGAAGATGTCGTCAAAGTTCTAGAAGACATGAATGCCGAGTTCTTTCAAGTGGGCGGCGGGCGGTTCTTGCTTACCACGGTGTCTGCGACCATGTATCAAGGTGACCGAATCTACGCCATCAACGCCGGTGACAGTCCGATCTATCACGTTCGGGCCGATTCTCACCAGCAACTGGCGGGAAGAGTCGGCGGATTGCTCCGCCCCGGCGGCACCAAGGTGATTGGCGGAGATGCGAAACTTACCCTCTATCATACGGAGCTGGATACTGAGCCTGGCGACCGATTAATTGTGGCCAGCGATGGTGTCAGTGACAACCTGCATGTCTCTCAGTTGGTGGACATCATCCGGAAGGCATCCTCGACGGAAGAAGCCGCGCAGATGGTCAAGGCTCTGATTGACTTGCATCTGGAACAGGGCCTAGCCCCCGAGTTAATGGGCGCCAGATATCGCCACGACGACCAGACCGCCATCTTCCGTTTCTTCAGCGCAAGCTAGGTGCCAGGTGAATTGTAAAGCGTCCAGCCGGGACGCCGGTCGCAATAGCGTATCAATACCATATCAAAGTAGTACATTAGTACCTTCACCGGAAGGCGATGAAGGTTTATCCTAGGTCAACTAGAACGGTTACAGAATTACGTTGAGTAGCTCTGACCGGTTCTTGTGAGAAAATCCTTAAACTGTTAAAATGCACCCGCTTACAAGCAGAATGAGCCACGGCGTTCAGTAAGGAGCAGAGCTTTGGGGAAGATCAAGGTAGCCATCATTGGGGTGGGCAATTGTGCTTCATCCCTGGTTCAGGGCATCAACAAGTACGTAGAACTGCCCGAGGGTGAAGACGTCCCCGGGGTCATGCACACCAGAATCGGTGAATATCGTATTGAAGACATTGAAGTTGTCGCTGCGTTTGATATTGACGAAAACAAGGTCGGCAAAGACCTTTCCGAGGCCATCTATGCCCAACCCAACAACACCCTCAAGTTCGCCGATGTACCGCGCACTGGCGTAACCGTTCAGCGTGGCATGACTCATGATGGCATCGGCAAGTACGTGTCCCATTTGGTTAAAAAGTCGAATCATTCCACTGCCGACATATCCGGCATCCTCAAAGAACGTGAGGTTGATGTCGTCATTAATTACCTGCCAGTGGGTAGTGAAGTGGCCACCAAATGGTACGTTGAGCAGGTCTTAGACGCCAGATGCGGATTCATAAACTGTGTCCCCGTGTTTATCGCTAAAGAAGAATACTGGCGGGGTCGTTTTGAGGAGCGGGGACTACCCATCGTTGGAGATGACATCAAGTCCCAGGTGGGAGCAACCATACTCCACCGGTTACTGACCCGCCTTTTCGAGGACCGGGGCGCAACCATTGAAAACACCTATCAGTTGAACTTTGGCGGCAACACCGACTTTCTGAACATGCTGGAGCGGGAACGGCTGATCTCCAAGAAGATCTCCAAGACCGGTGCCGTAACCTCTCAAATGGATGAGCAAATCTCAGCCGATCAAGTCCACATCGGCCCCAGCGACCACGTGCCTTGGCTCTTGGATCGCAAGTGGTGCTACATTCGCATGGAAGGCAAAATCTTCGGCGGAGCGCCAATCAACATTGAGACCAAACTGGAAGTGTGGGATAGTCCCAACTCCGCCGGGGTGGTAGTGGACGCCATCCGTTGCGCTAAACTTGCTCTGGATCGGGGAGAGGGGGGCGCGATATACGGGCCCAGCGCATACTTCATGAAATCTCCTCCCATACAGTACACCGACGATGTGGCGCGCCAGATGGTTGAGGACTTTATAATCGAGAAGGGCACCACCAGTTAATAAATTCTACGGGAACAGGGTGGGTGGATGGATCGCTTAAAAATAGCGATGGTATCTCCCTATGATTTCACCTGGCCCGGGGGCGTAACCGCTCACGTGTCCCAACTCAGCAACGAACTGAGACGGTATGGACATCAGGTTCAGGTATTGGCTCCGCATTCCCCTTCCAGACAGGGTGACGATACTACTCAGTTCGTTCCTCTAGGGCGCTCCGTGCCATTGCCCAGCGGAGGTTCGGTGGCCCGGGTCTCATTGTCCTGGTGGCTCTACCGAAGAATACGCTCGCTCCTGGAGCGCGAGTCTTTCGACATTATTCACCTGCACGAACCGCTGGCTCCCGTCCTGCCATTATGCGTGCTGGAAGTCTCCAATGCGGTGAACATTGGCACCTTCCACGCCTACTACAACCGTCAGCACCTTTACCGGCTGAGCCACCCCATCACCAAGCGCTGGCATGACCGCCTGCATGGCCGCATCGCGGTATCTCCAGTGGCCCGGCGCTACGTCAACAACTTTTTCCCTCGTGACTATGAAATTATTCCCAACGGCATCGACGTTGACCACTTCGCCAAGAACGCGCAACCCTGGCCCCAATATCAGGATGGCAAGACCAACATCCTGTTCGTAGGAAGGTTGGAAAAACGCAAGGGCCTGCGATATTTGCTGGATGCTTACAGCCGTCTGCAATGGGAGCTTCCCAACACCCGATTGCTGGTAGTCGGGCCGGGCAGTCCCGATAAAGAATCCCATCGTATCCTCAGCGCGCGCAATCCGCAGGACGTGGTAATGGTGGGCAAGGTATCGTATAGAGACTTGGCCAGATACTACGCTTCCGCTGATATATTCTGCTCCCCGGCCACCGGAGCAGAGAGTTTCGGCATCGTACTTTTGGAAGCGATGGCCGCCGGCAAACCGGTGGTCGCATCGGACATTGAAGGCTACAATGGCATCGTCTCCCACGGCAAGCAGGGATTGCTGGTTCCCAAACGTGACGCTCAAGCCCTGTCCGAAACGCTGTCCTACCTGGCCAACAACCCCGACCTGCGGGCCAGGATGGGAACCCAGGGCCAGCAAACGGTTGAGCAATACCGATGGAGTTCGGTGGCCCGCCGGGTCGAAGACTATTACTACGAAACCATAAAATCTGTCCAACAAACGTGTGAGGTAAATGGCCGTTCTGGGAAGAGAGCAGTTTAGGTCGGCAATACTCCAATACGTGGAGGTGCCCGGCGCTCGCTTTTTCCGCACCCTTGGGCTCACGCCCAACTCCATCACCCTGCTGGGGTTTGCGGTATGCGTCGCCGCCGCCTTTCTAGTCGGTTACGGCTGGCTGCTGTGGGGGGGCATTGTTTTCCTGCTGGGCGGCGGCTTGGACCTCTTCGATGGCGCGCTGGCCCGACTCACCGGCAAGACCACTCCTTTTGGCGCCCTGCTTGACTCGGTATTCGACCGGTTGGGCGAAGCCAGCCTGTTTGTGGGTCTAGCAATCTACGGGCTGCGGGCCGGATTTGATGAGCAGTTCACCATGTTTTTCCTGACCGCGTTGCTGCTGGCCCTGATATTCTCGCAAGGGGTCAGCTATCTACGGGCCAGAGGCGAAGGGCTGGGTGTATTCACCAGGGCGGGAGTGATGACCCGCACCGAACGGGTAATCATCCTCGGAGTTGGCCTGATTCTTGACCATTTCCTTGGCTTCAGCTTGATCGTCTGGGTGCTGGTCGCCATTGCCGGAGTTTCCTGCTTCACCCTGTTCCAACGGATGTTTACCATCCGAAATATGCTGGACAAAGCTGGATAACCGGCGGCTTCCCGTGTAAACTGGTAGCCGACCAACGGAGACGCCCAGTTAAGTGTCTGACCACCGGGTAGTAGTCCCTCAGGAGCATGACCGTGACGCCACCGGACATCACCCCAGTACCGCCCACCTGCCTTGGCCCAACGCTGCGGCATACGCTCAGTACCTCTAGCGGTTATATATGAATATATACGATTCCCTGAAGTAATCCGTACGTCGGAGTATCCAGTCCTAAGAAAGCAAACTTCAAGCCGGGTTGATCATGAGTGAAGACTCGCCAGGAGAAGACAAATTGCCCAAAGAATTGAAGGTAGAAATGAGCGGCCAGGGACTCAGAGTGGCCGTGGTGGTAGCCAGATTCAACGAGTTTGTGACGAAACGACTGCTGGAAGGTGCCATTGAAACCCTGACCCGTCATGGCGTCAAAGACGATGACATCACTCTGGCCTGGGTTCCTGGCTCCTTCGAGCTTCCGGTAGTGGCCAAGGCCTTCGGCCAAAGCGGGCAGTACGATGCCGTAATCTGTTTGGGCGCGGTGATCCGAGGCGAAACCGACCATTACGAAATGGTCGCCAACCAGGCCGCCGCCGGAATCAGCGCTGCTGGCCGAGAGACTGGCATACCCACTGTCTTTGGGGTGCTCACCACCGAGAACATGGAGCAGGCCATCAATCGCGCTGGAGGCAAGTCGGGCAACTTGGGCAGCAATGCTGCATCGGCGGCTATCGAGACCGCCCGGCTGGTGCAGGCAATTAAAACCGCCTAAGTATACTCGTTACTGGGGAGGGGATATATGAAGTTTGGTGTGACTATACCCAACAACTGGGGAATAGAAGACCCGCAGCAGGTACTGGCCTTTGGCCCACTGGCTGAAGAACTGGGATACGACTCGGTCTGGGTGATGGATCACCTGTTCAACAATGGGTACATTCGGGAGCGGCTGGACGGCAAACCTTACTATAACCCGCTGGCGACCCTCTCCTACCTGTCGGCCACCACCAAAAAGGTATTGCTGGGCACCTCGGTGCTGGTGCTGCCTTATCACAACCCCATTGAACTGGCGAAATACACCGCCACCCTCGACCAAATATCGGGAGGCAGGGTTACCCTCGGCGTCGGCGTAGGTGCCATGACCGAGGAGTTCAACGCGTTGGGCATTCCCATGAAACAGCGCGGTTCGCTGACTAACGAGTGCATTGCCATCATGAAGGAATTGTGGACCAACGAAGACCCCAGCTTCCACAGCCGACGTTGGAACTTCACTGACCTCAAGTTCTCGCCCAAGCCCGTCCAGAAGCCCCATATTCCCATCTGGGTAGGCGGGGCCAGCCCCGGGGCTCTGAAGCGGGCTGCCACCATGGGCGACGGTTGGCATCCCTCCGGAGTCGCCGCCGAGAACTACAGCATCAGCCGCCGCGAGATTCAAGAGCTGGCCATGGCTGCTGGGCGAAACCCGGATTCGTTGACCTGGTCGGCACGAGTAGAAGTAGAGGCTCATGGCGCGCCCTCCAGCGACCGGGCCGCTGGTCGCGCCCGCATCTCAGGTGGCGACGTAAACCAGATGATTGCCGGAATTGCCGCCTACCAGACCGCCGGGGTAGAGCACATTGTGCTGGCGTTGAACACCGGAGAGGTTCCGAGAATCACCGAGTTGATGGAGACCATCGCCCAGCGGGTGATTCCTGAGTTTCGTTAGTTTAGAAGTTAGACATCTTCCCGGTTCGGCGTTGCTTCACTGTTCGGCTTGCCCCGGTCGGCGACGAACTGCTGAAGGTCGGTCCAGTCGTGAAGCAGTCCCTGCATCTGCCCTTCGGCTACGTCACCCTGCCCATAGTGGACTTCTTGAAAACCGTCTACTATGTGGGCCACTGGCTCGGTCGGCAGAGTCCAGCCCAGCACATTCTGGTGCTCCTTGGGAGTCTGCTCCTCCCGCTTTGGGCGGCCAATATCCTGCGCCAGCAGCAGAAATCTATGATACAACTCTCTTGGATCACGCGGTTCCGGCCGTCGTCGACTGTCGCCCCCGGCGGCCTGCACCAGATTATCCCACCAGCCGCCAATTATTGATGCTAAATCCTTATTTGCCCGTTCCCAACTGAAGAGCGACTCCCTGGTCTCTTCCACCTCACCGGCGCTACGAAAATACCGGCGAAACCGAAACAGACGGAACAAGATCCACCCAACGATGGCGGAAGCCAGCAAAAAAGCAGTCCACTTCAAGATAGCGATTAAAAGCACTGGCGGGCCACCCTGTTCGACTTCTTCCAGGCTCTCGTGAAACTGCTGAATTTGCCGCTGCGCCTCCTCCAAGCTGCTCAAGTCGCCACCGCCGAAGACGCTGGCCAACCAGTTGATGAACATCACCATGCCCGCGGCGATAAAGCCAAGTCCCAGCGCAATTGGTTTCAGTATCCACAATCCAATTTTGCCGGCAAACCCAAATATCGTCCGGGTTACATCGTCCAGGCCACCCAGGCCGAGCAGGCTGAACACCAGGCCCAGCAGCAATACCCCACCAACGGCAACCCCGATAGGAATAAACCAGTCCATGGACATTACTTGGGATTCACCCGACTCAGAGGCGAAACGGGCCATCGACAAGCCCAGTAGTCCAACCCCAAAGAAAGCGAGAACTAAGAAACCGCTGACCACATCCTCAGAGGAAATAGCGTCCGCGATTACCCCTAGAAAAACCACTCCCAATCCCCATTGGAAGGTGCTCCTGATGGTATCCAGAGTCACCTCGTCCTGAGCCACCCGGCTGCCCCGCCACCAGAGCAACATCAGGAACCCGAAACTCACCACCACGGTAGCCACCGTGTTCAGGTCGCCGTTAAGTATCACTCTGAAGGGAATCAATCCCGATCTGGTGAGCACATTTGACAGAATCACCAGTGATGCGACACTGGCCACCAGACCCAGTATCCCTTTCAAATTGAGGGAAAACCGGACAGTCTGGATGTACATGGAGAGAACAAATGACCACAGCAAGGCCAAGAATGCCAGGACAAAGGGCACATTTGCCTCTGGAAGCTGGATCACAGTGGTAACCACGCTGAAGATTAGATAAAAGACGCAGGTCTCCAGAAACAGGGCGACGCCAATTAGAAAACTAGTCCGCCAAAACCTGCTCATCTCTCTCCAATTCCTCCAGCGCCCGGCCCATTATATGGACCGTAACGTCTGGAATGGTGATTCTTGGCCCCCCGTCGCCCGCGTAAAACACAATCACCTGATAGCCTTTGCCCTTAATTGCAGCGATTTCCTCAATCAAAGCCGGTGTCATCAGGGCTGTAACCAGAGCTACGGTGGTGCCAGACCGAAAAGTGCTTCGTTGGGCGCGCAGAACTTCTGGCAGCGTAGCAACGGCGTAGGAACCGGCCAGGGCCAGCGACTCCAACACCGACCCAATTTGCGTATTTGAACTGCTGGCCGGGACATTGACCCATTTGCCGCTGAAGACCGCCACTGAGTTACTGACCAACCCAAAACTATAACTACGTTCGGCGCAGTACTTGGCTACCGAGGCCGCCGCTGTGACCGAGCGCTCAAACAGCCGCCGATTATTACCCTGCCAGGCAAATTCTCCGGTGGCTGCGTTCAGAGCGATCAATACGTTCAGTGACACCACCGGCTCAAAGACCTTGGTCTGCAATGCCGACCGCCGGGCGGTAGCCTTCCAGTCAACGTGCTTCATCGGATCGGTGGGATGATAATCCCGAAGGCTGAGGAACCGGCTGGGGTCTTGATACATTGTCCGCGAACCGTGCGCCTTGCCAAAGGGGTGTTCGGCAGGAAATATCAACTGCTGTAGCTCAACAACTCTGGGGTACACCAAAATATGCTCCAGTTCCGGCAGTCGAGCTTCAGCGGCGGTAAACCCAAAAATATCACCACTGCGCAAACGCACCGGCCCAATGCGATGATAGCCCCGAGCGTTGCAGCGCAGGCTGTACTTCCAGGAGACTTTTTGATACGGCAACAATGATGTGGTGATTCGGTGTTCTTTAGAAGTGTCGGCGGCGGAGCCTCGCAGGCTGGCTCCCGGCAAATCCAGACCAGCCGGAAAGGTATCCTGCATATCCACCCAGATCAGGGGAAGTATTTTCTCGTTGGTGAGGGTTACCGTGTATTCGACCACATCACCGATGAAGGCACGTCCTTGGGAGATGGTCCGGCTATGGCTCACATCCCGGAAGGCCTGACGATCCCAGAATTTGGTCAGCAACCAGACGATGATTACCAACGACCCGACGACAATCAACAACCCCTGACTGGTCAGCAATCCGACCAGGACTACAATAGCGCTGACCAGGAGCCAGAGGTCGTTAAGCATACTTACCCGGCAGGCTAAACGGGCACTTCTAACTGGTTGAGAATTTCACCAATTATGGAATCAGGGGTGCGCTCCCGCAGGCGGGCTTGGGAATGGAGAATCACCCGATGGGACAGGGTAAACGGGGCGAGGGCTTTGATTTCGTCGGGAGTTACATATCCGCGGCCTCGAATCGCCGACAGCGCCTGAGCGCACCGATAAAGGCCCATACTGGCGCGGGGACTGGCCCCCAACTCTACTTCAGGATGTTTTCGCGTGGCCTGAACTATCCGAATCAAATAAGTGCGCAAGACCGGGTCAACGTATACCTTTTGCACCGCATTCTGAAACTCGACGACTTCTTGTGCGCCAGAGACCGCCTTCAGGTCAGCCAGGGGGTCGGCCCCCTCAAACCGTACCAGCATCTCCTCTTCTTCGGCTTCGTTCGGGTAGCCCAGCCGAAGCCGAATCAGGAATCGGTCAAGCTGGGCTTCCGGCAATGGGAAAGTGCCTTCCAACTCAATGGGGTTTTGGGTGGCTATTACCATGAAGGGGGCTGGCAAGGGGAAGGTAGTTTCGTCAATGGTGACCTGATGCTCGGCCATCGCTTCCAGCAGCGCCGATTGGGTTCGCGGGGTCGCCCGGTTAATCTCGTCGGCCAGCACCACCTGAGCCATGATGGGACCCGCCCGAAATTCGAACTCGCTGCTCTTTTGATTATAGTAGTGAATTCCCGTGATATCGGAAGGCATCAAGTCAGGAGTGCATTGGATTCGCTTGAAAATACAGCCCAGGGAGCTGGCTAATGAGCGTGCCAGGGTTGTCTTGCCAATGCCGGGGACATCTTCAATTAGCACGTGACCGCCGCTGAAAACAGCGGCCAGCAACAGTTCGACCACGTCGTCTTTACCCACCAGCACCCGACCAATATTGGCCTTGATGGTGGCGGCGGCCTGCGCTACCCGTTCTATTCCATCAGAATTCTGCAAAATTCAGCCAGCGGCACGCTAAGCGGCGCCGCCCATATATTCCTCAGCTTCTCTAAGGTCTTTGAACGAGTCCACGCTACGCCAGAAGAACCTGGATTTCAGGGCGGAAATCTGGCCCGCCTGAGCCAATCTGGGGAAGGTCTCGACCTCGTGGTCGCCCAAATCAGGAAGCTCCGCCGCAATGCTCCGGTTAAACACGTAGATGCCCGCGTTAATCCAATAGGGCAACTCCACCTTCTCCCGGAAGCCGGTTACGCCATCACTGTCGTTGGTATCCACCAGCCCGTAAGGACTGATCATAGGTACCACCATAATAGTCGCCAGATGAGCCGGGTTGCTGGTCTTGCTTCTCTGGTAGGTTTCCAGCACCGCTCCAGGAGGTTGCGCAGTGATGATGTCCCCGTTGAGCACCAGCACCGAGTCTTCATCCTCTGGCACTTGAGAGAACCCCTGTTTGATAGCGCCGCCGCGACCCAGCGGAGAGTCCTCTACGCTGTAATGGGCGCGGATACCAAAATCCGACCCGTCACCAAAATAGTCCTTGATAGTCTGCCAGCGGTAGCCAACCAGAAAAACCACATCAGTAACCCCCGCCGGTCTGAGCCACTCAATTTGATGCAACAGAATGGGCTTTTCGCGCACCGGCACCATCGGCTTGGGGATCGAATCGGTCAGGGGTCGGAGCCTTTCCCCCATTCCGCCGGCTAGAATCAGGGCGTACATGCGTTAGACCTTCCGCTAAATGTTCTTCGCCTACTGCCCCAGGCTGAAGCATACTATAACTGGCGGGAACATGGCGGTCAACGGCGCAAGGGTTGAGCCTCCAGGCAAACCTGAAGGGCCAAGTGGCTGCCCGGCCTGGGTTCGAACCAGGGCCCACAGCTTCAAAGACTGCTGTGCTACCGCTACACCACCGGGCATTGTGGGGAACGAGACACCCTGAAGAATCTCGGGCATCTCAACGTACTATTATTCTGACCGCCCGCCTTCACGCCGTCAAGGGGCACAAGCAAAGCTCCAATGCTATAATTGCCCGACCTAGTTCTTTCAAGTAAGCGAATAACTCAGTCCACCGCAAGGTGTTAACCGACAGGATGTTCAGGTAATGAGAAAGCTACGAATCTCTCTTCTGCACTTGGCCCCAGTTTTGGGTGACGTTGATGGCAACCGCAAGCTGGTAGAATCGGCCCTGGCCGTAGCTGCCGAGCAAGGCGCTGACTGGGTGGTCACCCCTGAGCTTTGTATCACCGGCTACCTGTTCGCAGACAAAATTGGGACGGACTGGATTCTGCCCCAGCCCGACCCCTGGATGAAAGATCTTTGCCAGCAGGTCAAGCAGTCGCCCATGACCGTGTTCCTGTCCCATCCGGATCGCAACCCCCAGACCCAGGAACTATACAATACAATATTTGTGATCGACCCCACCGGCACAATTATCGGTCAACACAGTAAGATCAAGACGCTGCGCGGGCCAGAAGCTTGGTCCAGTCCCGGCACCGAGTGTATCCCGGTCAACTGCAATGGGATCGATGTGGGAATACTGGTTTGTGCCGACAGCTACAAGAATGATGTGCCCCAATTGTTGAAAGACCAGGGAGCAGACATTCTGGTTTCTCCCGCTTCATGGGGACCAGGCGGCTGCGGCCCGGACGGCGAGTGGGAACAACGCACCCTGGACACCGGTCTGCCCATCATTGTCTGCAACCGTTCCGGAGTAGAGAGGGATGACCTGGACTTTCGTGAGGCTGAAAGTGTGGTAGCTCGAAACGGGGAGCGCCTGCTGACCGCTACATCAGCGAGTTCGGTAGTACTGACCTTCGACTGGGACTTGGACAACATGACCACCATGTCCCAAGATTTCGAGCGAATCTATCTGTGATTGAGACAGCCGCTAACGGCTAACTTCGTCCAAAAACCGCTGTAGAATCAACACAGCTGCCGCTGAGTCCACCGCACCCCGATTCCGGGACGGTTCATGTCCAGCTTCCTTCAGCAAGCCTTCCGCCTCAAAAGTAGTGAAAGTTTCATCAATCGTGAAGACCGGTATGCTAGTGCGTTTCCGCAGGGCGCGAATAAATCCCTGGGCCCGCTTCGCTTGTACCCCCACTTCGCCAGCCAGGGTATAGGGCAAGCCAACGACAATTCCTTCAATCTGCCGCTCCTCCGCCATCTCCAGGACTCGCTCCAAGTCCTGCTTGAGCTTGACCCGGTTGAGGTGTCCCGCTGGTAGGACCAGTATGCTGACACCGTGACTTACCGACACACCAATGCGACGTTCCCCCAAGTCCAAGCCCATCAGGCGCTTGGCATGTCGATCAAAGCGATTCAGGGCGCCGACCCCCTCCTCACCAACTCTGGCACTCCCTGCAACGCTTCATCCAGCTTATTGGCGTTGCGCCCGCCAGCCTGGGCCATCTCGGCCTGACCGCCGCCACCGCCGCCGACCACCTTGGCCGTATCCCGCGCGATGTTTCCAGCGTGCAAGCCTTTGGCTACCAGGTCAGGCGTCACCATAGTAACAAAAACGGGACTGCCGTTGACCACCGCGCCCAAGGCTATGACCACGCTGGGCAACTTGGCCTTGAGGAAATCACCCATCTCGCGCATACCTTCCGCGCTGGTAGCCGAAGTTCGTCCGCTGACCACCTTCACACCGTTGATGTCCATGACCTTGCTGAGCAATTCCTCGGCCTCGGTACGCAGTGTGCCCCGCTCCAGAGCGGCCAAGCGTCGCCTGAGCACTTCGGTGTCTTGCAGGAAACTGTCCAATCTAGCCTCTAGATCAACCACCGGCGTTTGCAGTTTATGAGACAGCGACTCCAGTTTGGCCGACTGCTCCACGAACAATTGCTCGGCGGCCCGTCCGGTGAGGGCCTCGATACGCCGCATTCCGCCGCCGATGCTGGATTCGCCAAGCACGAACAGCGTGCCGACCTGCCCGGTGGCTCCGACGTGGGTGCCGCCGCAGACCTCGACGCTGAAGGGTTCGCCGTCGGCCATGGTGACCACCCGGACGACATCGCCGTAGCGGTCGCCAAAGAAGGCCAAGGCCCCCTGCCGCACCGCCTCAGCGTAAGAAGTTTCGTGGGTGGCGACTCCCAGGTTCTCGCGCACTTTCTCGTTGGCCAAGCTCTGCACCGAAAGCTGCTCGTCATGAGACAGCGCGCTAACATGGCTAAAGTCGAAGCGCAGACGGTCGGGCGCGACCATTGACCCGGCCTGCCGCACGTGGGGGCCAAGCACCGAGCGCAGAGCGGCGTGCAACAGGTGGGTGCCACTGTGATTGCGGGCGGCATCCATCCGGCGGCTCCGGTCTACCTGGGCGCTGACGGCATCGCCTAATGAAATGTCGCCCCGTTCGACCACGCCCTGATGCACCACCAGACCGGCCACCGGGCTGTGGGTGTCCCCAACCCGCACGACACCGTTGGGGCCGGTGATTATGCCCTGGTCGCCCACCTGACCGCCGTTTTCGGCGTAGAAAGGGGTTTCCCGCAGCACAATTTCCACTTGCTGGCCCTGGGTGGCGTGGCCCACCGGCGAGTTGTCCGATAAAATGGCGGCAATCACCGTGTCTTGCTCCAACTGCTGATAGCCGACGAAATGGCTTCGCTCCACGCCCAGGTTCTCGTAGGCAGTGAGAATCTCCATGCCTCCGCTGAAAGCCTGGGCCGAACGCGCCCGCTGTCGCTGGGCCTCCATCTCCCGCTCAAAGCCCTCCATATCCACATCCAGGCCGTGTTCGCGGGCAATCTCGGCGGTTAGCTCCGGGGGGAAGCCGTAGGTGTCGGAGAGCGAGAAAACTTCCTCGCTTGAAAGCTGCTCTCCCCATGTACTAAGCAATTTGAGTTGCTCTTCTGGGTCAGAACCTTCGTATCCCAACAGTGCTTGAAAAGCCTCATAGGTAAGGCTCGAGGCCAACTCCGCCGCCTTTTCCTGACCGATTTGCTCCGCAGGGTCAGAATCGGAGTGGAACCCTAGGAACCCATGCTGTTCGAGAACAGCTGCTGCATTGTCTGGAACGGGCGTAAACTGACGAGCAAAATCAATAACTTGGTTTATGGCTCCTCGATGGGCTAATCGGTAGTTAATCATCCCATTTAGTATTGCTAAGCCACGCTCGTACGTCTGCCCAAACCGGTCCTCCTCCAGACCAATGACGCGGATGATAAAGGCCTGGTTTTCCAGAAGCTCCCGGTAGGTCTGCTGGAACCGCTCCAGCGCAACCTCGGCCACTTGAGTCAAAAAGACCTGCTCCAGTCCCAACCTGCGCCCGTAGCGAATGGCCCGGCGGATGATGCGCCGCAGGACGTAGCCCCGGCCAGCGTTGCCGGGGACCACGCCATCGCTAATCAGGAAGCAGGCGGCGCGGGCGTGCTCGGCCACCACCCGGATGGCGTAGTCTGTTTCACGGTCGCTGCCGTAGGTCTTACCAGTAAGATCGCAGACTCGCTGGACAATGGGCGCGAACAGGTCAGTCTCGTAGACGTTGGGCTTCCCCTGTAATACAGCGGCGGCCCGCTCCAGACCCATGCCGGTATCCACGCTGGGCGCGGGCAATGGCGTGCGGTTGTGCTGGGTGTCCTGATAAAACTGCATGAACACCAGGTTCCACAGTTCGACAAACCGTTCGCAGTCACAGTTGGGGTGACAACCAGGCACCGGTTGAGCATCGGCCCCGTCCCGCTCTTGCCGGAACAGCGCGGTCAATTCATCGGGAGGAACCATTTCCCCGCAGCCCTTTTCGGCCCCACCATCATAGTGAAGCTCAGAGCACGGCCCGGTGGGGCCTTCATTGCCCGCTGGCCCCCACCAATTATCTTTGTCGCCGTAGCGGTAGATACGCTCAGCCGGCACGCCAATTTGTTCATGCCAAATCTGGTAGGCTTCATCGTCGTCCAGGTGAATGGTCACATAGATGCGTTCCGGCTCCAGCTTGAATAGCTGGGTTACCAGTTCCCAGGCGAAAGACACTGCGTCTTGCTTGAAGTAGTCGCCGATGCTGAAGTTGCCCAGCATCTCAAAGAAAGTCAGGTGCTTGTGGTCGCCCACCTCGTCAATGTCGGTGGTGCGAAAGCTTTTCTGGTGGCTGGTCAGCCGCCGGGAGGGCGGCGTTTGCTCTCCCATAAAGAAGGGCTTAAAGGGTACCATGCCCGCGCTGGTGAACAGCAAGGTGGGGTCGCCCGCCGGAATCAGCGAGGCGCTGGGCATGTGCAGGTGGCCTTTGCCCTCAAAGAATTGGATAAAGGCGCTTCGTATCTGGTCTCCGTACATTAAAATTGATCCATAGATTCAAAGTGTCGAATTGCGAACGTCAGGTGGCATTGTATGTCACCAAGAAAGGGAGCGTCAATCTGACTATAGCCGATGATTTCCCAGGGTTTGCTCTACATGAGGAAGAGGCTGGTCTTTGGCGTCCCGACAGCCATATCTGCCGTCTCAGGTTCGGCAGCGATTCGCCCAAGTCCAATCAATTATCCCTATTTGAAAGCTCAATTTAAGCCAGAGCATAAGTCTTGACCTTAGTGCTCCGACTCCGTACAATCCTTCTTAACTGGTGGATCCTAGGAGGTGTGATGAACTCTAGCTTCATTGGGAAAGTCGATAAAGCAAGGAGATACGCCGAAGAAAAGGAAAGGGTTAGCATAACCACTTTCAAAGCCAACTTCCACGGCAACCACGGCTCCTACGAGGTTACTTTTAACGCTGGCGATTGGGATTGTCAGTGTCATTTTTTTGTCGGCCACCAAGCTTGCAGCCACACCATGGCGCTGCAACGCATTTTGGATGAAGTGCTGGCCCGGGAAGCAACAGCTTAAAAGTGGATTAGTCCTGTGGTTTCCCTAACCTATGGCGGCTAGCCAATATGCTGGCCTGGTAATCTGTACGGCACAAAATAGTCGGAGTCTTCCTCCGGCTATTTTCGTTATACCGATGCAATTACTTAGCTAGCCTTCGAATTTCTTGAACACCAGGCAGGCGTTCTGCCCCCCAAATCCGAAGGCGTTGGACAGCACCACCCGAACGTCTTTTTGCCGCGCCTGATTCGGGACGTAGTCCAGGTCACACTTTGGATCTGGATTTTCGTAGTTCACAGTGGGATGGATCATTCTCTCAGTGATGGTCTTGACGCAGGCGGCGGCTTCCAAAGACCCGGAAGCGCCCAGGGAGTGGCCAATCATCGACTTGGTGGAACTGATTGGAATCTGATAGGCCCGGTCACCGAACAGCCGCTTGATGGCGACCGTCTCCACAGCGTCATTCATTGGGGTGGAAGTACCGTGAGCGTTGATATAGTCCACCTCGTCCAGAGAGACCCCGGCGTCGTCCAGAGCTAGCTTCATGGCCTGCGCCGCCGCTGAACCGGTCTCCTCCGGCTGCACCAGGTGACCGGCGTCGGCGGTGCAACCGAACCCGGCCAACTCTGCCAGAATATTTGCGCCCCGGCTTACCGCGTGGTCCAGGCTTTCCAACACCAGAATCGCCGACCCCTCGGAAGGCACGAATCCGTCCCGGGCCGCGTCGAAAGGACGGCTGGCCTTCTCAGGTTCTTCGTTGCGGGTGCTCAGAGCGCGCATCACGGCAAAACCGGCCAATCCTAGCTGGCTGATCCCGGCCTCGGCACCCCCGGCCAGCACCACATCGGCAATGCCTTGCCGGATAATGCCCAGCGCCTCGCCGAGAGCTTGGTTGGAGGCGGCGCAGGCGGTGGTCGCGGTGGAGTTATATCCCCGAGCGCCGGTATAATGGCTGACATTGGCCGAGGCCATGTTGGGCAGGATCATGGGGAAGAAAAACGGTGACATGCGCATACCGCCGCGACTGGCCAGAATGCGGCAGTTCTCCTCCAGTGTGGGGAATCCTCCGTTGCCATTGCCCAGAACCACGCCGACTCGGAACGAGTCTTCTTTGGAGATATCCAGTTTGGCGCACTCGACGGCAGTCAGTCCGGCGGCCACCGCCAACTGGGAAAACCGGGCCATCCGCCGGGCTTCCCGGGCCGGTATGAACTGGACTGGATCAAAGTTTTGCACTTCACCGGAAATACGGCAGGGGTAATCGGTGGGGTCACATAAGGTCATGGGGCCAATGCCTGATTTCCCCGCTACCAGGTTTTCCCAGAACAGTTCCGGAGTTTGTCCCAAGGGAGTGATCGCACCCATCCCGGTTACCACTACCCGTTTACGATCCATAATTCGGCATCATCATCCCTTGATTTTCTGTACTCATTCGCTGTCCCATTGATTTCCCGAGCAACTTCGGCAAGCCCAGTACAAATTTGTCGAGGGATAAATCCCTAAACGTTGGCCCCAGATGCCCTCAAGTCGGGCGGGAGCAGGTCGGGGTAAAGCTCCGGCACAATGCCTAGCAGTGTCTCCCGCACTTCTGCCGCTACGAACAAAGACCCGGTACCCAAAATCAGGTCTTTTGGTCCGGCCAATTCCATAGCCTGCGCGACCGCGTCCTTGACCGAATCTGCCGCTGTCACCTGCGTCAGCCCCTGATCCTGAAACAACCCGGCCAATTCCGGCGGCGGTGTTGATCGAGGGTGCCGCGACCGGGTGGCTATCACGGTTGGGTTGCCTTTCGCTAGCAAGGCAACCATGTCGTTAATGCTTTTGTCCCGGGAGAACCCGGCAATCACCACCAGGTTGGAGTAATCAAAGTATTTTGGCAGAGACTCCAACAAGGAGGCCATCGAGTAGGCATTGTGCGCCCCGTCGGCGACCAGCAGCGGCGATTGGGACAGGACTTCCATTCGACAGGGCCAGGATACACCGGCAAATCCCTCGGCGAAGGCTTGGTCAGGAATCGAGTATCCCTGTTCCGTAAGCACTTCCAGGGCAGCCACCGCCGAGGCGGCATTCTCCAGTTGGTGCGCGCCCAGCAAAGGCATGCGCAGTTGGTATTCTCCTAACCTACCGCGAATCAAGAAGGACTGACCAGTGGAGTCCCGATCTCCGGCCTGCCAGGTTATGTCCTGTCCCACGATCACCGGACGGGCCTGCCGCTGCTGGCATACCGCCAATATCACGGATTGAGCTGCCGGCCGCTGTGGCCCAATGACCACGCTGGCACCCGGCTTGATAATCCCAGCTTTCTCACTCGCAATTTGCTCCAAAGTATCTCCCAAAATTGCGGTGTGATCCAGGCTGATTGAAGTGATAACGCAGACACTGGGTTGCACCACATTAGTTGCATCCAACCGCCCGCCCAGCCCAACCTCAATTGTCTGGAAGTCCACCTGCTCCTGTTGGTAGCATTGAAAGGCCATCACCGTCATAAATTCAAACAACGACACCGGCCCCAGGTCGGTATTTGCCGGTACCCATTCTTGGGGCTGCCACAAATCAGCGACCAATTGGGCGAACTGGTCTTCGCCAACTGGCTGGGTGTTCAGCCTGATGCGTTCCCGGAAAGTGTGCATATGGGGCGACGAATAGAACCCGGTTCGGTACCCGGCGGCATGCAGCACCGCATCGCACATTGCCGCCGTGCTGCCCTTGCCCTTGGTGCCCGCGACGTGAATGGTCGGTGTCCCCAGGTGGGGATTGCCCAGGTACTCGAGCAACGCCTCCATTCGACCAAGATCGTAAATGCGCTTCTGTCGGGGCAACGAGGGCTGCACTCGCTCGTGATCGACCAAGGATAGCAGTCGATTAGTCGCTTCCTGATAGTTCAAGGCGATTCACTCACGTCAGTGGTCTCTCATACTGGATGGCATGAATCCCAATAGTGTTTTCCACGCGTCCTTAGAACCGATGGACTTGATAAAATCAATGTTGCCCGCCACCGGTCGCGGCTTGAAGCCAAATACTTCTTCCACGGTGTCCAGTTCGGCCACATTTCGGATCGACAGCATCCGCAATTCCTCGGTATTCAGGGGAGGTTTGGGCAGGAATTTCTGCATCAGCATAACGTTCGGCCAGACCAATAGAGATGGAACGTGAAACCGGAGCCGCCGTTTTTCCAAGGTGTCAGCTAGCAGAGCCATAATCTCATTGTAGCTGAGTTGCTCGGGGCCGCCGATTTCGACTGTTTTCCCTTTCAAGTCATCTCGTCCTAGGGCCAGCACAATACATCGGGCCACGTCTTCTACTTGAATCGGCTGGAACCGATTTCGCCCGGTTCCAATCACCGGAACCACCGGAAATAGGCGGACCAAAGAGGCCAGAGCATTGATGAATTCGTCGCCCTGACCAAAAATCAACGACGGTCGTAAGATGGTGTGAGGCAGGCCACTCTCAATAACCGCCTGCTCCGCCTGCCATTTGCTGTAAAGGTAGGGATAACGTCGATTGCTAGTCGCACCAATGGCGCTGACTTGTACCAGTTCCTTCACTGTGCCCGCTGCTTTGGCGGCGGCGACCACATTGGCGGTCCCTTGACGGTTGATCGAGTCGAAGGTTGCTGAGCCCCTCTGCAGGATTATCGCCACCAGATGGATGATGGTGTCAACCCCGCGACAGGCGCTGGCCAAAGCGTCCGGGTCGGTAACTGCCCCGTACTGAACGTCCACCGATCTGGGCGCAAAGATCCTTTCCCGACCCGGCGTGTGAACCAGACATCGTACCTGATGATCGTGTTTCAGCAGCTCCTGGACCACCCTTCGGCCCAAGAACCCAGTGGAACCAGTTACCAAAACTACCATATTAGAACCAAAATTCCTCACCAACTATCGACGCCCGGTGCTGGGGTAACAGTATTGGCTAACACTACGGTCGGCTTGTGAACCGCTACATTAGTATTGGGAGTGCTGTCACATTAGTGTAACAAAAACCACTTGCCGTTACTTGGTTCGAGGATGTCATTACTGTAATATTAACCGCCAAGTAGGCGCGCCAATTATTCGTATATTCTATCTCGTACTTTCTCTATCTCGTACTTTCTATTGTCGAGGATACATATGAACCAGCAGGAATTGCACTTCGGAGCCAGCACCGTCCTGGGGGCTTCTGAAACCGTTGCCGAAGCCCGTTGGCTGGAAGACTTGGGCTTTGAGTACATCGCCGCCGGCGAACACTTCATGCGGGGCAGCCCTCCTGGAGCAACCCACGCCGCGTTGCCTTTGCTGGGAGTAGCCGCCGGCGCGACCGAAAGAATCCGGATTCTATCCTCAATTTTGTTAACGCCTTTTTATCATCCCTTGGTATTAGCCAAGCTGGCCACCACGTTAGATATTGCCTCAGGAGGCAGGCTCACCCTGGGCGTCGGCGTGGGCGGCGAATTTCCGGTAGAGTTTGAAGCCGCCGGACTGAACGTGAAGCAACGAGGCCGGCGCACCGACGAGTGCCTGGATGTGCTGCGGCAGCTCTGGACTCAGGAGCAGGTTGCCTATGCTGGGCGGCACTTCCAGTTGCAAGATGCCAGTATTAACCCCCAACCGACGCAGCGGCCTCATCCGCCGGTCTGGGTGGCTGGACGCCGGGACGCCGCCATGCGCCGGGCCGTCCGCTATGGCGACGGTTGGTTGCCTTATTTTTACAACCCAGACCGGTACCGGGATAGTGTGACCAAAATTGGCGAGTTCGCTGCGGAAGAAGGCCGGGATTTATCCAATTTTCAGTGGGCATTCTTTCCCTACATTTCAATTTACCCAACTGTGGAACAGGCCGCCGGAGTAGCCGCCGAGGCCCTGGGTGGCCGCTATCTTTACGGCGGTGACTTTGTCAGCATTGTCCAAAACTACTGTCTGCTGGGGACTCCGCAGCAGTGCATCCAGCGGCTGCAAGAGTACATCGACGCCGGAGCTCGGCACATCATCTTCAGTGTCGCCTGCCCAAAAGAAGATCGGGCCCGCCACATTGAGACCATCGCCAACGAGATCATCCCCCATTTTAGGGCGACCTCCAGGCAGTAACCCCAAGTAGCGCTGCATCCTCCTGGTGGAGTGCTCATCTAAATAACTTGATTCGAAGAATAAATTCGGTGAAGACTGGCGTTGGTGATGATTAATGGAGGTAATTAATGGCTGAAGAAAATATCAAGCTTTATGGTGCAAATTGGTGTCCCGACTGCCGCCGTTCCAAGGCGTTCTTGGGGCAGCACCGGATCCCCTACGAGTATCTGGATATTGAGCAGGACACCGATGCCCAGGAATATGTAAAACAGCTAAACGACAACAAACAGATAATTCCCACCATCGTGTTCGCCGATGGCTCAATTCTGGTGGAACCCAGCGATGCGGAACTGGCGGCGAAGCTGGGATTGCAGACCACCGCCAGCAAAACCTTCTACAATTTGATTATCGTCGGCTCTGGTCCGGCCGGGCTGACCGCCGCTCTTTATGCCGCGCGGGAAGGCATCGACACCCTGCTGGTTGACCGGTCGGCGGTCGGCGGTCAGGCTGGAACCACCGAGCTAATCGAGAATTACCCCGGTTTCCCGGGGTCAATCGGCGGCGCGGAACTGACTGAACGTATGCAAGAGCAGGCGCTCAGTTTTGGGGTGGAAATCCTACAAGCGCAGGACATCACCGAGATCGCGTCCGACGGCCGGTACCGCACCATCAAGACTGCCTCCGGCGATGAGTATCGCGCCTCCGCGTTGCTGCTCGCCCTGGGCACTACCTACCTGCGACTCAACGTGCCCGGCGAAGAGGACTTCATCGGCGCGGGCATCCATTTCTGCGCTACCTGCGACGGTCCATTTTATCGGGACAAGGACGTGCTGGTGATCGGCGGGGGCAACAGCGGCCTCCAAGAGAGCATGTTCCTCACCCGTTTCGCCAAGAAAATAACCATTTTGGAAAGAGGCGAACAATTAGGCGCTAGTCAGATACTGCAGGACAAGGTGGCAGAATTACCTCAGATCGAAGTGCGCCTGAACAGCACCGTTGAAGAATTCAAGGGCGACGGTCACATCTCTGGCGTCACAGTAAAAGACGTCAAATCGGGCGAGGTTGAGGAGCTAAAACCAGACGGTGTTTTCGTCTTCATCGGCCTCAAACCCAACACCGCGTTTCTGAATGGTGCGGTCGAGCTAGACCGATGGGGATTCATCACCACCGACAAAACCCTGCAGACCAGCGTCCCGGGCATTTTTGCCGCCGGCGATGTGCGGGAGGGCAGCACCAAGCAAATAGCATCCGCCACCGGAGAAGGAGCCACTGCCGCCCTCATGATCCGCCAGTATTTGGAAGAGCAATAGAACGGACTCATTGGGATAAATTGGGATAATCGGGAATAGGGACTGCCTTCAAAAACGATTCGACAGGCTTATTTCTCACTAAAGCTGGTTATTATGCATATATCGTTACGTTAACCAATTGTGTATAATAAGCTTGATCAATCGGGACAAAATGATCGCCCAATTACCAACGGCTAACTACGAGGAAGAAGTGTAATGACGGCAACCAAAATCAAGCGAGTAGTACTGGTTCAGCCAGCTTCCGCCGGTGGCAATTTTGAATATATAGCCATACCCAGGCAGGGTATGCTGTTTCTATCTGGCGCTTTGGCCCAGTGGGAAGGCGCTCACAGGTACGAGCGAGAGATATGGTTTGAGGATCGTTGCGGCCTGATGGATCCAGACAAAGATCTGGAGGGCGTTGATCTGTTGCTGGTAACCGCACTGATCAACGAGGCTCCCCGGGGCTATCAATTGGCCCGTCTGGCCAAGCAATACCATCCCAACCTGGTGACCATTGGCGGCGGCCCTCAGATGAGCCCATTGCAGGAAGAAGCGATCACTCATGGTCATTTTGATGTGATCGTGAACCGGGAAGGCGAGGACATCATCGGCCAGTTGTGCGATGTATTACTAGACTACAAGGACTCACCTCTATTTGATTCCTACCTGGAGAAAATTCCCGGCATCAGCTACATGCGTGACGGGCATATCATCCAGACCAAGCGGGTTGGGCTAGTCGCACCGGACTTTGTCGAACTGCCCGACTTCCGCTCCATCAAGGGTTTGAGTCCCGATCAGCCAATGGCTGGCGGCGTACTGGAAACCGTACGTGGCTGCACCGAGAATTGCTCCTACTGTCAGGTTATTCAGCAGTTCCTCGGATACCGATTGATCGGCCGGGATACCGAGCTCAAGCGGCTGCATCAGTTGCAGAGTCTGGCCGAAGATGGTCTGATTCACGCCTCAAAAAATGGCCAATTCAACGTCTTCATCTCCGATGACCTGCATCCGCCGCCATTGCGGGCCGTGAAGTATCGCAATGAGCGGCTGGAGCGACTGAAAAACTGGCGTGGGCATACCGATAATATGCACTTCATCTGCCAGGCTCGGGCTGAGATTGGTCAAGACCCGGAATTGGCCCAGGCGATGTACGACGCCAACATCCGAATGCTTTATTTGGGCATTGAGTCCAACAACGCGGAAAGCCTGAAAGCAGTCAATAAGCGCCAGGAACCCGGCCAGATGGAAAAGGACCTGCGCATCCTGAACGACATGGACTTCTCGGTGGTCGCAATGACCATCATCGGCCTGCCCTATGATACCGAAGAGTCTATTTTCAATCTGGCCGATTGGGCGACCCAATACAGCAAATACCAGACAGCCAACCTGCTCACGCCGCTGCCTGCCACCTCCAACTGGAAAGACCTGCAACCGTTGAACGAGAACGGTGGACTGCTGCAGGAAGGGGAAATGCGACCCTACCACTTGTACACTGGCCGCCAATTGGTTCACTACGATGAGCGTTGGACCATGCAGGAGAGCCAGGATTTGTTTGACCGGTACTCAGCCAAATTGACCTCCATAGATAGTCTTTACGGACGACTCTTCCGAATGTTGAAGTCTTACCGGCTAAGGTTCGCCGCCACCAGCCGGGACTTGGGTGATACCGTAAATGCCCGAATCGGGGAAGCCAGCGAGAATTTGCGAACCTGGTCCGACACCGTATCACTGGCGGGCAAAGACATTGAGGAGGGCCTTTCGCAGCGCGTTGATGAATTGGCCGAAACTTTGCGGTCAGTTTCTCAGCCACTCTCCAATACTCGCCGGGAAATTGCCGATAACGTCAGCCTCCGGATTAACGAGTTGACCGAATCCCTTCGGGGTTTGTCAGACCCTCTCGCCTCGGGCAGAAACGAACTGGCGGCGAACGTGTCAAAGCGGATCAATGACCTTACAGAAACGCTTAACCGAATAATGGCAGAATCGCGACAACGAACCCCGGCTAAGTAATCTACCCGGGATGGGGTGTGGCGATTCAGTATGAGCCAATCTAAAAACGTAGTAATCACAGGAATCGGGGCAGTCAGTCCGCTTGGGCTGGATGCCCCGACTACTTGGGCTGAGCTGGTACTAGGCCACTCCGGCATCGACTTTATCAAGTCTTTTGACTCTGAAGGATTTGAAACTCGCTTCGCTGCTGAGGTTGACGGGTTCAACCCAGAGGACTACCTTGACCGCAAAGATGCCCGGCGGATGGACCGGTTCGCTCAGTTCGCAGTGGTGGCAGCCCAAGAAGCCTGCAAACAAGCGGGGTTTGATCCCAAGTCGATGGACCAATATCGCACCGGGGTCATCGTTGGCAGCGGTATTGGAGGCATCATCACCCTGACCCAACAGCAAGAGGTCTTGAGCGCCAAAGGCCCCCGCCGAGTCACCCCCTTCTTGATTCCCATGATGCTGGGAGACATGGCATCCGCCCAGATTTCAATGGCTACCGGCGCAATGGGCGTCAATTTCTGCGTGGTCTCGTCCTGCTCCAGCGGTGCCGACGCCTTGGGACAGGGCTGGGAGATGATCCGAAGGGGCCAGGTTGACGTCGTCTTGGCCGGAGGCAGTGAAGCCCCCATCACGCCCCTCGCCGTCGCCGGATTCAACTCTTGCCGGGCGCTGTCGCGGTTCAATGAAGATCCCAAGCGTGCCAGCCGTCCCTTCAACCGTGACCGAGACGGTTTTGTGATGGGTGAGGGTTCGGCGATACTGGTGCTGGAAAGCGAAGAGCACGCTAAACAGCGTGGCGCGACGCCCCTGGCGCGATTGCAGGGCTACGGAGCCACTTCTGACGCCTACCACCTGACCGAGCCAGGCCCTACCGGCCAAAGCGCGGCCACCGCGGTACTGATGGCGTTGAAGGCAGCCGGAGTAGACCCATCTGAGATCGACTATCTCAACGCCCACGGCACCTCAACTCCGATGAATGACCGGCAGGAGACTAAAGCATTGAAGCTGGCCCTGGGAGAAGAAGCCTACCGCGTACCGATCAGCTCCACCAAATCAATGACCGGACATCTGCTGGGCGCGGGCGGCGCGCTGGAGGCCGCCATCTGCGTGATGGCGATTCAGGACGGCATTATGCCCCCTACCGCCAACCTGGTTGACCCGGACCCGGAGTGCGACCTGGACTACACTCCCTTGAAGGCCCGCCAGCAGGAAATTAACGTTTGCGTCAGCGACTCTTTTGGGTTTGGTGGCCACAACTCGGTTCTGGTATTCACCAAGCCTGATTGGGAACACTGAGCAACCGGCAGTAATGCAGGACGCAACCGAACACAAGAACTATATCTTCTCCAAGTTTGAACGCCAGGGTAGCGCTATCGCCCACGGCAGCGGACTGGTTATCGGCCTGCCATTGATACTATTGCTGGGTTTCATCGTAGGTCTACAGCCCGCCTTTGCCTACATACCCAGCGTCATAATCTCCTATATGATTGCTCGCTCCTTTCGTCGGCGTCGGAGAGCTTGGGGCGCTTTTCAAGGAATGCAGGCCGCGGTCGTCCACCTAGGTATCGTATTGTTGGCTTTATCGGCCCATCTACTGGGGCCAGCCTCCCGACCATCCCAATTCCTGTTCATGGCCGCCACTCTGATATTTTTTTATTCCCTGTGGGGCGCGTGGGACACTCTGCTCGGCCACGATTTTCGATACATCGGCATTAACGGCTTGCTGCACCGAGTTTCCCAGTCCAACCTGAAACGTCAAGAACGCAAGCGCGGACTATTTCGGCCTTACCGAACCGGAAACGACGACCTCCCCGGCCAGAAACCTCCGGTCTAGTTGATCTGCCACCCAATCCGAAAGCCTGCCAGTGAAGGTGCCGAATCATGAATCCACCTGGCATCTGTACGATTAAGTTCCAAAAATCAAACTTGCTTTATTCCAGTCCTTTCACAGGGTCACCATGAGCGGGTTTGTCCGCTCATGGTGACCCTTCGGGAATGCGCAAGACATGGCGTGTAGAACCACAAAGCCCGGCAAAATCAGTTTTTGGATACCTACATAAAAGACAATGCCGAACCTACCGTGTCGCTTTGGCGTTGGTATACTGACTTCCTATGAGCCAAACCGAAAGAAATTGGAACCTGCCCCTAGAGGCTAACAGCGGCGCTCTACCCGCTGGCATACCCGGACCGATCGTTCAGGTGCTGCTGAACCGGGGAATCAATAGCGCGGCAAAATTGACCTTCTTGCTGGACCCGCCTCATAAGCTACCCTACAACCCCTTGCGGCTGTCCGGCATGGACCTGGCATTGCAGCGTCTCTACCAGGCCATCGAGCGACACGAGACCGTGGGGGTCTTTGGCGACTTCGACGTCGACGGCATCACCGGCACTGCCATTGTCTCTGAGGGTCTGCAGGAAATGGGTGTATCGGTCATACCATATCTGCCCCATCGCGTGGATGAAGGTCACGGCCTTTCCAGCGAATCGGTGCAGTACCTCGTCAGTCGAGGGGTGGGCCTCATCGTAACGGTTGACTGCGGCGTAACATCCGTCGCCGAAGTTGCTGAGGCCAGGCTGTCGGGAACCGATGTGATCATTACCGATCACCACACCCCACCAACCACTACTCCCGACGCGATTTCGATTATCAACCCGAAGGTTGCAGGCAGTCAGTACCCCTTCGGAGACCTGTGTGGCGCTGGAATAGCCTTCAAACTAATGCAGGGTCTCTACCAATACTACGGGCAGGCGTGGAGTCCAGCGTTGATGGAATTGGCCGCACTCGGCACTATTGCTGACCTGGTGCCTTTGGTGGACGAGAACCGCTTCCTGGTGGGCCAGGGATTGGTGGAACTGGCCCAGACCCAGCGGCCCGGCTTGCAGGCCCTGTATCGTTGTGCCAACGTCAAGACCGAGTCCCTCAACACTGAAACAGTGGCGTTTCAGATTGCGCCCCGATTGAACGCGGCGGGACGCATGAGTCACGCCAAAGAGAGTCTGCAATTATTGATCACCAAGTCCGAAAGCGAAGCAGAACATCTGGCCCGGCGGCTGGAAGAACTGAACCAAGACCGGCGTGATCTCACCGAACAGGCATTCAACGCCGCCCGGCAGCAAGTAGACAATCAGCCATCTCTCCCATCGATCCTGATTGTAGAAGACCCTTGCATAACCCCCGGAATTGCCGGCCTGGTCGCTGGTAGGCTGGTCGAAAAGCACCATCGGCCGGCGGTTGTGATGGCCAGCGTCAATGATGAACACGTGGTCGCCAGCGGTCGGAGCATCCCAGAGTTCAATCTGGTCAAGTCTTTCACGACCTGCGCCGACTTATTCGTACGTTACGGAGGGCATTCCCAAGCGGCCGGCTTCACTTTGGAGAAATCTCGAATTCCAATAATGCGCGAGCAGCTAACCGCCATCGCCGAAGAAACCCTGGCCACTCAAGACCTGGAGCCTGCGCTGGACATGGACGCTCGGCTAAAACTGTCCGATTTGACCCCGGAGTTGCTGCGCTGGTTGCGGCAGTTGGAACCCTTCGGCGTCGGTAATCCACAGCCAAGATTCCTGATTGAAGGTCTGCAAGTTGTTGAGACCCGCCACGTTGGGCAATCTGGACAGCACGTCAGGCTCCGAGTGCGGCAGAGTAGCCACCAGGGGACTGCGTTGGCGTTTAATCAAGCCGACCGGTGGATTGATGGCACTTCTCGGGTTGACCTGGTCTGCACCATCTCCACCGATTTCTGGAACGGCGCCGAGACCATCACCCTCAAAGTGTTAGACTTTCGACCGGCCCAGGGATAGTTTGAAGTTCAAATACCGAAGAAAAATAACGCCCACAGCATAAAAACGAAAACCGCCACCACTTTCCAAGCACCACCGGACAACCACGCTGGGACGATAAAGGCCCAGCGTAAGGTGCTGTAGATCAAAGCTGCGATTATGGTGCCGAACATAATCTGCTTGGCCGTGTGTTGCCGCATTAGATTAGGATTTTCATTTGTGTAAACTTACAAGGCAAGGTAACTCGTCTTAATCATCCAGACACCCACCAATCGCAGCACGGTTGATGATCAGCAATTGTCGCCGCACAACCAGGATATGTAGGGTTCCTGCGGGTCAATTTGATCAAACCATCTACGCGCTCTTTCTCTCACTTGCACCTCAAACCCACTTTTGGCTAAAGGCGAGAGTGATGGAAGACTCGACACCAGATAAAGATCAATTGCAGGGTTGGCGTCAGACGCTGACTCTGGGTAAAGATACGGCTGAAGGCAATGCTGGGTAGCAGCGTCAAGGCTTTGGGTGCGCCAACTGTCCGCAGCGGAGATTATTACCCGAATAACTCGTACCGCCGCTTGATCTACCAGCGTTCTTTTGGAGATTGAATTGTTGGCAAATACTCTAAAGTCCTCAACTGACGGTTTTTTGCCTTCCACGCATCTAGAGGCCAGATACAGTGGAACGTAAAGAGGAACCAGAACATCTAAATCTCGGCTGTCCCCTCCTTCAAAGCGCCTGGCATTGGATGCTACTGAATCGGCCTCAACCAATAGCTGTTCTGCCAACCAGTCGCGATCCAGAGTCCAGTCGATAGTCGGAGCAATCGTGGGTTCAGGCGTTGCTGTTCTCAATAAAGATGGCGTAGGGGTGGGCAAGGCCGGGCCACCAGAACCTATCCCGGGGGTTCCAGAAGTTGGCGCCGTAGTGCCTCCTGAGCTGCATGCTGCTATACCAAAAATAAGTAAGGCTATTCCAAATACTCGTACTACCAAAGATCACCTATTGGCCTCAATGTATTTAATCCTGCGTTGACCGCCATCTGCCTGCCACAGGTAGCTCAAGAGTTGGCGAGTTAGAACGGGAACCTGGCGGCCTTTACTCAGGTACTGGTTCACGACCCAACCAACTTCCCCCAGATGCTGACGTTGAACCACTCAGTCTCTTCGCGCTCCTCGCCGCCGCTGGTGTACTTATGGTTGCGGGCAACGCTGAAGGAGGTGACGCTGTGACCGTTGGGGGTGTATTTAATTTCCGGGTCGCGGCCCACGTTCCCTATCACGACCATTTTATTTAAGAATTCTCCACACCGTCGGCAATGGTAACTATCAATTGTTTTGGCGGCTCGTTACCCAGTAGCCACTTTTGGACGTACAACGTGCCGATGGCTGGCGGCTTACCGCTGGCGTCCTCGGCATACCGGATGGTGTTCTTGGTCTCACGTTCCAAAGTAAAGGTAAGGGTCTGTGATTCCATTCCTATTCGCTCCTGTATCTATTCAACTACCACATGCTATACATTGTCGTACCTGAAGCGCTGGCGCGTCCTTCAACAGCTGTAATAGTAACAGCCCCAAGAAACCAATGCACCGGCAGACCAACCAGAACCTTCCTATTTTGTTCATGTGCTTTGCCGCCAAGCATGACGCGTCCGGGCCGCCCATCCCTCAGTGACGCTCCGATTCAGTAATTGACACTTATTAATCCCCTTAAATCGCTAACGCATGCTATTCTGCGGTCACCCCATCCACAAGGGTTGGATATGTAGAGACACTCGCCCGATGTAGCCGGTCATCATCGAATGGGGCATTGGGGACGCCTCTGCCCTTCCCCGCTGGTGTTGGCCCCCCTCGTATCAGATCTCACCGATGGCCCAGAGCTCTGCTATCCACGAAGGTCAGGCAAGGGGTCTTCCCAAATCAGGACCGCCAAGAATGAAGCCGCACCCCTTCGTATTTCCTGAGCCACTCATTAATTTCCGTCTGGAGTTGGTGCGCCTCGGCGCAAGCTTAACAAGTGCGCCGGAGATCCAAATGGAACTAATGACTGAAGTGAATGTGTTGCTTGGGCTACTCTTCCAGAGTTATGCTTCCGCGTTTCGCTCTTCGCGTCCCCTCCAATCTCAGAAACACTAGAGGGGACCTTCTCTGTTCCCTGCATCAGACGAGGTTCGCCAACAATATCCGACCAACTGCCTATCCCCAGACCAATAAACCCAGAGGGCAAAATGGTTGTCGGTGGCGTGCGCTCAGCTCAGGACGAGCGGACTATCAGTCAAACCATTACTGCTGGTTGACTTGGGCCCCAGTACCGCTCCCTCACCCGCGTGCGCTTCTATCAGTCCTAGCCCCACTACCTGGGATTGGCCGAAACCCATTGGGCCTTGTACACCAATAGCGGTATGGTGACCATTACCACCAACAGAGCAACTATCTGGGCTTCGTTCAGTCCCAAGAAGTAGGAGTTGAACTCCTGGCGCAAGAAGCTGATGAAGAACCTGCCGGTAGAATACAGACCCAGGTACAAAGCGAAAAACATACCATGAGGGCGTAACCGGTTGCGCAGCGGCCAGATGGCAGCCACCAGCAACAAGTCGAAGATAAGCTCGTAAACCACCGCCGGGTGGCTGGCCGCGCGTCCCAATGCCGGGCTGTCGGGGTGGGTATAGATCACTCCCCAGACCAAGTTTGTAAAGCTGGAAAAGTGCTCGCCGTTAATAACATCGCCGATACGACCAATGGCCATGGCGATCAGCACCGCCGGGGCGGAGATGTCGGCCAGACGTCCAACACTGGGCAGCGGTGCCTTGTTGGGTTCTCCAGCAAAGCGGAAGGCCTTACCCCACAAGGCGATAAATCGGTCTGAGTTTCGAATTATGATATACAGTGCACCCCCGGTAAACCCGCCCAGGAGAGCGCCGAAGATGGCGATGCCGCCCTGCCACACGTAGATAATGCTGATCGGATTGTATTGATAAAAATCGTCCCAAAAATCTATTATGTGAAATACCCGAGCGCCGACGATTCCGCCGATGATGCTCCAAACCGCCACCGACAAAATAGCGTCCGAATCCATACCATCCCTGGTACCCCAACGATGCACCAGGAAGACCGCTGTTGCGACGGCGATAAAGGTTAGAAACCCGTGCCATGATAAAAGGAACGGGCCAAAGCTGACGATGTTGGGGTTCATGCCGATGGATATTGTGCCAAATACTACCATTAGATTGCTCTCCGTATCTGATTACTCAATGTGATGTGTCTGGTTACCCTAAGCGAACCGGGGAATTATAGCCTGTACCAGGTATACGTTAGCATTACAGTATCGCAGGGATTTAGCAACTTGCTGGTACTCGTCTTCTCCGGAAGGCAGACAGAACAGCGCAGGGCCGGCACCAGACAAATGCGGTCGGGTTGCAACCAGGCTGGCGACCCTCTGATACAATTCGCTCAGCCCGGGAAAGACTTGAAAAGCTACATTTTCAAACACGTTCTGTAAAATGCTCACTTCGAAATGTCCCCCCATCATGGTTTGCACCAATCGGCGGGTAACTCCACCGTCGCTGTAATGGGCGGCGGTAATCTGGGAGTATAGCTTCCTAGTCTTGTGCTCTAATGTCTGGTCAGGGCAGACCAACAAAACTGGCATCTCCGCCAAGGCTGGCAAAGGGCTGACCCGCTCACCTCGACCTTCGGCCAGAGCGGTGCCACCACGCAAGAAAAAGGGAACGTCGGAGCCCAACTCGGCAGCGAGCGGGTACAACTCCTCTACTGAAAGACCGGTATCCCAGAGCTGATTCAGGGCCACCAGAGCCGCCGCCGCATCGCTGCTGCCTCCGCCCAGACCACTTCCCACCGGAATCCGCTTCCTCATGAAAATGTGAGCCTTTGGTTCAATTTCGGCTCGTTTCGCCAGCATGGTCGCCGCCTGCCAGACCAGGTTGGCATCACCGCTCAAGGACGGGTCATCGCAGTCCACCCGAAGGCGAGGCGCAGACTCAACGTCCAGCCGGTCGGCCAGGTCGACGGTCTGCAAGATGGTCTTGACCTCGTGATGTCCGTCGCTGCGACGACCGAGAATCTCCAGAGTGAGGTTAATCTTGGCGTAGGCTTGGACTCGCACGGCTATCCCGACTCTCCCAGACTCGATAAATCTGCGCCCATTCCTCCATCGTTAAGGTCTCGGCCCGCCTCTGACCGTCAATATCGGCGGACTCCAGCAACCAAGTGGTCTCAGGTCCGGTCAAGCCGAGCCCGTGGCTCAGCGAGTTTCTAAGCTGCTTACGGGGCGCCGAAAACCCAGACCTCACCAGATTGAAGAAGCCTTGGGTATCCCTCACTTCAACCGCCGGCGTTGGCCGGATGTCCAGGCGAACCACCGACGATGATACTTTGGGAGGTGGCCGGAAAGCACTGGGAGGCACCTGACAAATTAAGCTGCCTTCTGCGTAATACTGGGTCGCCACTGAAAGCAGGCCCATGCTGCCCGGCTGGGCCAGCATACTTTGGGCCACTTCTTTTTGCAGCATCAACACCATCAGAGAAGGCTGCAACTCCCCCTCAAGAAAATGGCGGACAATTGGATTGGCGGCGTAGTAGGGCAGGTTGGCAACTATTTTGTATGGGGTCTGAGCGCCGATCAGGGAGGAGATGTCTATGGTGCGGGCGTCTCCACATGCAATAGTCAAGTTGCGGGGGTTATCCAGCCGCTGGGGAAGCGAGTAGGCCAGTTCCTCGTCAAGCTCAAGGGCTATGACCCGGCCAGCCTGCTCCACCAAGCGACGAGTCAGAAAACCCCGACCCGGCCCAACTTCTAGGACAGTGTCCTGTGGCGTAAGATCAGCAGCGGACACAATCTGACTGACAATGGCGTCGTCAGTCAGGAAGTGCTGTCCCAAGGACTTTTTAGGTCGCGGCCGTGTCAGTTTTTCTATGGTCACAGCATCCAATTGGAGAAATATAGAAGAGACCGTGCACCCCCCATCGACACAGACCAAATAGGCATATAGGGGAAAACGACTCGGGCCAGGCACTCCCACGGCACCCGCAGTTTCTCGCTTACCGTTGCTTCCTTCCGGACCTGGCGGGGTTCACAAGACTACGCCGCGTGGGACCCAACCTTCAACACCGCCAACCCTGAACAGCGGCCCATCAGCCTGGCCTCAAAAGAGGAATTCAACCCCGCTATAGCGGATTGCGGGTACAAGGCACCGCTGGCTCCCCATCTAGCACGATCTCACTATCAATGGTAGGGTAGCGAAGATACCCTGTCAATTACTCAGCATTCTTCGGCAGTGCCCCAAATTAATTGTTCAGCCTTCTACCCGATGTTAGAATACTTACTCAGGAGACTTCCAGGAGACTTAATTGAAAGTACGAAAAGCGGTTATTCCGGCAGCGGGGTTGGGCACCAGGTTCTTGCCCATTACCAAATCGGTTCCCAAGGAACTGCTGCCCATCCTGGATCGTCCGATGCTCCAGTACGTTATCGAGGAAGCCGCCGAAGCTGGGATTGAAGAAGTAATTATCATCACCTCTCGGGGCAAGGAATCAATCTCGTCTTACTTCCAACCGATGCCGTCCCTGGAACAGCATCTGGCTGAATCTGGTGCAATGGAACTGCTGGCAAAGGTAAAGCACGCCACGAGCCTCGCCAAAGTCTCCTTCGTCATTCAGGAACAGCCTCTGGGCTTAGGCCACGCCGTGTTGACTGCCAAGGAGGCGGTGGGTAATGAGCCTTTCGTGGTGATTCTGCCCGACGACATTATTGCCCACGCACCCGGCGCGTTGAGCCAGATGTTGGCCGTATCCGATCAATTTAACGCCGGCGTGGTGGCGGTGGAACCCACTCCCTGGGAGTTGGTCCACAACTATGGTGTGGTGGACGCGACCCAACAGCTAGACCGGGTGCATCGGATACACCGCCTGGTGGAGAAGCCGCCGCGCGAGGAGGCCCCGTCCAACCTGACGGTGGTGGGCCGATATATCCTGCCTGCCGAGATCTTCGAGTGTCTGGAGCGCACGCCGCCCGGAGCCAAGAACGAGATTCAGCTAACCGACGGTATGGCCCTGCTGATGGAGACCCATGAGTTGTACGCCTACGAATTCCTGGGCACCCGCTATGATGGCGGGACTCCTCTCGGCCTACTGCGGGCATCGCTGGAGTTTGGGCTGGCCCAGGTAGAAACCAGGGATACAATCAAGGCTATGATCAAAGCATTGCCTCAATCCTAGAATTTTTTCTCTTTTCTGATTGACTTTGCAAACGTTAGAAACAAATACCGGGTCTGCCCATCAAGTAGTCGAGCGGGTGGTTGGGAGTCTGCTGATCTTGTACCTGATTGGCGTTGCCGTGCAGGTGGCTGCCAGAGTCGCCAGCAATGACAGCCAGGTAATCTTCACCGACTCGCTGCTGATGATCGCCCAGAATCAAGCCTCATACCTGACCAGTATGTATGCCAGCCTAGCGTCAAACGCCCTGCTGGTTGTCCTGGGGGCGGGTCTGTACGCGGTCTTTCGGCGACACCAGCCAGACTTGGCCCGCGTTGGCGCTTTTCTACTATTAGCGACCGCAGTTGTTTCACTGGTTGCTGCCTCAGCCGGTCTGGCGTTGGCCGCGCTGGCGCAGGAATTTGTAGCGGCATCTGGAGATCAAGCGACTAACCTCGCCAGCGGCGCTCAGGCGATAGAACTCTTTCGAGAATTTGCTGGCCGGACTGGATTTACGCTGACTGCCCTGGGCGTCTTGACCTTCGGCGGCCTGATTGCTTGGCGAAGGCCTTTGCCCCAAGGGCTGGGTTGGCTGGGAATCCTGGTCGGCGTAATGATGTTCTTCATCTGGAGCGACTCGGCAGCGCTGCTGCACCGAATGGGCGGTACCGGCTACCTGATTTGGCTGGCAATTACCGGAGGTTGGCTGCTATTCAAAGGCACCCGCCCCGTCGCCACCGAATAGCCCATGGAACCCATTGTCTATCAGGGTTGATACTCAGTCTTTAGTGAAAGGTGGGCCATGTTTAGAATCCTGCTGGCAATTCACATTCTCTCGGCGGTGGTTTTCGTTGGAAACTTCATCACCGCCGCGTACTGGAAGGTGCGGGCCGACCGTTCCGGCAATTTAGATATCATCTCCCTGACCGCCCAGGGGTTACTGCGGGCCGACTACATGTTCACCCTGCCTGGCATTGTCGGTCTGCTGGCCACGGGCATAGCAATGGTCGGGATCACCGACTGGGCTATGTTTCAAGAACCCTGGCTATCACTGTCCTTCATATTGCTGATCGTCACCGCCATCATCTGGGCGGCAATACTGCTGCCTCTGCTGCGCCGAATGGTGCGTTTGGCTCAACTAGGCGCGGCCAGCGGCACTCAAGACCCGGCCTACCGCCAAGCCAGCAAGAAATGGGCCATGTTCGGCGGTATCGCCACTTTGCTTCCGGTGGTGATTCTATTTTTGATGGTGCTCAAGCCCGCTATCTGAGACCAGGCCCGAGCGAAAGCTGAGCATATTTTCATCTCAGTCGATTGGAGGTGACTAAGGTTTGGGTGAATCTTCAACGGGGGCACCTTCCCCCTCATCCTAGCCTTCTCCCACCAGGGGAGAAGGGGTCTTTACCTGCCTTTAATCAACTGCGGAGGACATCTTTTGACTACTCAGCGAAACGTCCACCTGGAAAAGATTCGCAGCATCCGAAGCCAGATACTCGCGCTTTTGCAAGGCATGGACTATTGCTTGGACTGGAAGCCTGATGGGGAGTCATGGTCGGTTCGAGAAGTAATCTATCATCTGGTAGACACTCCCGAAAGTGGGCTGCATAGCCTCATCTCAGGAATGCTGTCCGGCCAGACCAGCGAGTTCGACTTGACACCGGACTTGAACAATATGAATCCCGAGCGTCAGACCGTTGATATGAGTCAGGTACGCCGGGACATTGTTCAGGTATTGGACGGTCTGGAAGCCGCGGTCTCAACCGCCAATGACGAAAAGCTCAACACCGCCACAGTGTTGGCCCACCTGAAAGCCCGAGGAATAGATGAGGAACGCACCCCGCAGATGCTTTTGGAGGGTCTGTTCGCCCGACATTGGCAGGGTCATATCGACCAACTCAGGGAGTTGAGGGAGAATTTAGGCGTCTAAACTGGAGGTTTCCAAACAGTAGGGAGTTATAGACCGCCCCTACTTGTCTTCGCCAATACCCAGCAAGCTCAAGAAGGCTTCTTGGGGGACTTCCACCCGTCCGATGCTCTTCATCCGCTTTTTGCCTTCCTTCTGCTTCTCCAGCAGTTTACGCTTGCGGGATATGTCGCCGCCGTAGCACTTGGCCAGCACATCCTTGCGCATCGCCCGCACCGTCTCTCGGGCGACCACCCGGCTGCCGATAGCCGCCTGTATCGGGACTTCAAAAAGCTGCCGCGGAATTGTTGTGTGCAGTTTCTGCACCACCGCCTTACCCAGCGCCACCGACTGATCACGGTGCACAATCATTGAAAGGGCCTCAACCGGCAGGTGGTTGACCAGTACATCAATCTTCACCAGATTAGCAGCCTGGTAACCAATAAAATTGTAATCCAGCGATGCATAGCCCTGGGTACGCGACTTAAGCTGGTTGAAGAAGTCAGCCAGCAATTCCGCCAGGGGCATAGTGTATTCCATCATCACCCTGGACTGGTCGGTATTCGATTCTTTGCCATCATTGCCGGCAATGCCCTGGATGTATTCCACCCGCTTGTATTCAGAACGGCGAGAATGCATCAGTTCCATAATTGCGCCAACGTGGCGGCTGGGGGCCACGATGGTCAGATTCAGCATCGGCTCTTGAATCTGCTGCACCTCGTTTGGCGAGGGCAGTTTGGAAGGGTTGTCCACCAGGATGGTCTCTCCGTTGGTCAGAATCACCTGGTAGGCCACGCTAGGGGCAGTGACAATCAGGTCAAGGTCATACTCGCGTTCCAATCGCTCCTGAACAATCTCCAGGTGCATTAGACCCAAGAATCCACAACGAAAGCCAAATCCCAATGCGGTGCTGCTATCCGGTTGAGTGGTCAACGAAGCATCGTTGAGCCGGAGTTTTTCCAGCGCCGCCCGTAGATTGTTGTAGGCCTCGCCATCGGCCGGGTACAGCCCGGCAAACACCATCGGCTTCAACTCCACGTAACCCGGCAGCGGATCAGTAGCCGGCTCAGCGTAGTTGGTCAAAGTGTCGCCAACGGAGCACTCCAGAACATCTTTGAAACCGGTGGCGATGTAACCCACCTGACCGCTATACAAAACATCAACCGGATGCGGGGTGGGCGCAAATATGCCAAGTTCCACGATCTCAGCCGACTTACCCGTGGACATGACCATTATGCGGTCGTTCTTAGAGACGTTGCCATCTTCCATCCGCACATAACCAATGATGCCTTTGTAGGTGTTATAGATGGAATCAAACACCAGGGCCCGCAACGGCCCTTCTGGATTACCCCGGGGCGGCGGGACTCTTTTTACTACCTCATCCAGAATTTCATGGGCGCCGATACCGGTCTTAGCGGAGACGAATAATATTTCCTCAGGCTTGAAGCCAAATACCTGCTGCAACTCGGCCGCCACACGCTCCGGATCAGCCTGCGGCAAGTCGACTTTGTTGATGACCGGAATCATTACCAGGTCATATTCCATTGCCAACAGGGTATTGGCGATGGTCTGGGCCTCAATTCCCTGGCTGGCATCCACCACCAACAATGCGCCCTCACAGGCGGCCAGCGCACGGGAAACCTCGTAGCTGAAGTCCACATGCCCCGGCGTGTCAATGAGGTTTAACTGGTATTGGCGTCCATCAAACGCGGTGTGCTTCATGGTCACCGCTTTTCCCTTGATGGTTATGCCACGCTCCCGCTCCAAGTCCATCTGGTCCATGAACTGGGCCTTCATCTCTCCAGGCCTGACCGTCCCGGTGATCTCCAGAAAGCGATCAGCCAGCGTGGACTTGCCGTGGTCAATGTGGGCGATAATGCAGAAGTTGCGAATTGAATCAGGGTTCATATCAAGTCAATGGTATCATGGCGGCCTACGCCCCACAAGGATGGGGAACGGTCCTCCAGGCAGTATTTCCTCCCTACTGGTATATCAGAAAAGAGGCCACCAGATTTGGTGGCCTCTGCTTACTCTCAAACCTGACGTTTCTAGGTCAGTAGCTGCCGTATCCAGGCGCCCTGATGCAGGCCGCCCAATGTCCAGGCTCCACTTCCCGCATGTCGGGGATTACCTTGGAGCAATCATCGATTGCCACTGGGCACCTGGGATGGAAAACGCAACCGCTGGGCGGGTTCAACGGGCTGGGCACCTCACCGGTCAAGATGATCCGCTCACGCTGAGCATCAATGACTGGGTCGGGGATTGGCACCGCCGAAAGCAGAGCCTTGGTATAGGGATGCAACGGGTTCCGGTAAATCTCGACCCGGTCAGCTATTTCCACCATTCTTCCCAAATACATCACGGCTACCCGGTCGCTGATGTGCCTTACCACCGATAAGTCATGAGCAATGAACAGGTAGGTAAGATTGTATCGCTCCTGGAGGTCTTCCAACAGGTTGATAACCTGGGCCTGAATCGAGACGTCCAGCGCTGAGACCGGCTCGTCACAAACTATCAACTTGGGATCCACCGACAATGCCCGGGCTACGCCGATGCGCTGGCGCTGTCCGCCACTAAACTCGTGAGGAAACCGGTCGGCCATATAGGGATTTAGACCAACATTCTGCAGAAGTTCTCCCACTCGGTCTCGATACTCAGCTTTACTCTTGACCAAACCGTGCACGATCAAAGGCTCGCCGACAATGTTGCCAGCGGTCATGCGGGGATTAAGGGAGCTAAAAGGGTCCTGGAAAATCACCTGCATTTGGCGGCGCATTGCGCGCATCTGCCGGGTGGGCAAGCCTACCAGTTCTTGACCATCAAATATAATGCTGCCCTCGGTGGGCTTGTATAGCTGCAAAATACAGCGGCCGGTTGTAGTCTTGCCGCAACCGCTCTCTCCGACCAGGCCCAGAGTCTCGCCCCGTCGGACAAAGAAGCTAACGTCATCTACCGCTTTAATCTGCGCCACGGCCCGCTGGAAAATTAGTCCGGAGGTCACTGGGAAGTACATCTTGAGGTGGTTGACCTCAAGAAGGATATCCTCACCTCGACTCGAGAGGTTATGCTGACCGATTGTTGAAGGCATGGTGGTCATTTCGTTTTACTCTCCACTGGCCTGATTGTCTTTGGCAGACGCGGCTGAGACTCCGCTGGCTCCATTGGTGGGCGCATCAATGTCGGTCAAGTCTTTAAGGAAGTCTAATGTAGAAGGACCCAATTTATCCGCCTGCCAGCAAGCGGTCAGGTGTCCCTCACCCACCTGCATCAGCGGCGGCGTTTCCGTCGCGCACTTATCCACCGCCCAACGGCATCTGGCGCGGAAAGCACACCCTGGAGGCAGGTTGACCAGGTCAGGCGGCTGTCCTTCAATTGGGTCGAGCTTGGCCCGGCGAGGCAAATCCAGCCGGGGCACCGACTTCAGCAAGCCCACGGTGTATGGGTGCCTGGGATTACTGTAAATCTCTTTGGCTCCCCCTCTTTCAATAATCTTGCCCGCGTACATGATGTTCATGCGGTCGGCATAGCGGGCTACCACACCCAGGTTATGGGTGATGATTATGAGAGCTACGCCGAACTCGGTGGTGAGGCCCTTCATCAACTCCAGAATCTGGGCCTGAATCGTAACGTCCAACGCAGTAGTCGGCTCGTCGGCGATAATCAGTTTGGGGTTGCAACTAAGGGCCATGGCGATCATCACCCTCTGCCGCATGCCACCGCTGAACTGGTGGGGATACTGCTTCACCCGACGCTCCGGGTCGGGTATTCCCACTCGGTCCAGCAAGTTCGCCGACTCACGCCTGGCTTCATCTTTACTCATACCTTTGTGCAATTGCAGGGTCTCGCTGAGTTGCTTTTCAACGGTCAACACCGGGTTCAATGACGTCATCGGCTCCTGAAAGACCATCGACATTTTGGCGCCCCGGATGCGGCGCATATCATCCATGTCGATCTTCAGGATGTCTTCACCCTCAAAAAGTATTTCACCGTCGGTGATCTTCCCAGGAGGATCGGGAATCAGACGCATTAACGACAGCGCGCTGACGCTTTTACCGCATCCGCTCTCCCCAACCAGCCCCAGTGTCTCTCCTTCGTCTACCTCATAGGTAATGCCGTCAACCGCTTTTACGACACCTTCAAAGGTGTAGAAAGAAGTCTTCAGGTCTTTTACTTCAAGTAGTGTAGCCACTTAACCTCCTAACTCGATGGGATTTGGAATGTGCCGCTTCATAGCCGACTGGATCAACAATAGTCCTACATTTTGCGGTGGTGCCATCCCCTTAGTCGGTGGGGAAGGGGAGACTCGAACTCCCAGCTCGAATACCTCACCTAGTTTCAGGGATTATAGTGTACCAGCCCAGGGCAAGTCTATCCACCCCTCTATACTCGTCGCCAACGGCCTCGACGCCCGCCACGCCCTGGCTCAGGCGTTGCGGTCCCTGGCCGACACGTCCGACGCCTTGAGGCGGCTGGCCGAGATCCTGGAGACGCCCCCTCAATATAATCTTCCCGCGAAAGAATCCCATCAGAATGGCGCCAGCGCCGCCAACGGGGCGGTCTGGCCATTAACTTAATCCGTTCTAGCCGTGCCCTTAGGCACGGCTATTTTCTTTGTCCTTTGAGAGATCTGCCCGTGAAATCGAATTTGGTGGCGCCGTAGAAGGTGCATAACGCGGAATCAAGGATGCTAAGGGTGACTCAGGCTCAGACATCTCATTCCAAACTAAGGCTCGGAACATCTGCCTCCGGTGCATTCCCACGCTTCACCCTTTTTCTGCCTTCAAGGGGAATCACGACATCTCCCACCCGGATTTATCGCTCTGGCCCTCTAGACAACTTGCCTCCTTCGTGCACCTGAGTCGGCCCCGGCGGGCTTCACCCCGGCCGGGGCTAGGCGCTGAGGGAGCAACCCAGGCGCGAAATCCAGAATCGATTTGGCGCAGCTCGCTGAGGGAGAAAACCAGGCGGGACTTCAAAAACGCGGGCGTGCACAATGTCGTCACAACCTGGTACAACGACCATACTAGAGCTCCTTCAGAACCAATTTCCCCATCTAGTGATCAGGGGCAATGGTAGACACTTCCGGGTGACCTGCCCAATCTGCCCCAGCCGGTCAGGGAACACCCTGACGATAACTTCCCACGGCAATTGGCATAAATGCTTCAGCGGCACCTCCCACGAAGGGAATACCGATGCATTCCTGGCAATTATCCATGGGACGACCCCACTACAAATCAGCCAGGTCCGCGAAGCCTCACGGAAACGGCGTGAGCAAGGGTGGGTCCCCCCTGATGGAGCTACCGTTGCCGAATTATGTCGGGCAAGGGGTCTCAACGAAAAAGATGCACGAGAAAGACTGCTGTGGGCCGACTCAAGACATTGGGGGGCCGACGCGGTGCGGCAATTAATGGCCAGTAGAGGAGGGAGGGCATGACCACCCAGACTGGCCTAGACTACCGGGGGCACGACCTGAGGCGGACGTTTGGCACATTGGTGGCCGAGGTCAGCGGTGATGAATTGCTGGGGATGCGGCTGTTGCGGGACCGGGTTCAGGGTGTCAACGACAGGTATATAATCCGTGACCTGTCGGGGCTGCTGGCCAGATACTCGCCGTTGAGGGTGATCCAGGGTGACTCCCTCACCCCAGATGGCCGTCTCCCCGCCTTAAATGGCGCTGGTGGGGAAGGGGAGACTCGAACTCCCACGCCTTGCGGCACATGATCCTAAATCATGCTCGTCTACCAATTCCGACACTCCCCCGGGAACGCGGGGTTTAACAATACCTGCTCCATTGGTGACCCGCCTCGGGATCGAACCGAGAACCTACGGATTAAGAGTCCGTTGCTCTAGCCAATTGAGCTAGCGGGCCAAACACGCTGCCAAATACGCTATTCGATCTGGCAATTCAGACTATCAATATAGCCCGTAGTTGTCAACACAAACTAGCTATCTGATGGCTACATATCTCCGTATGTTTGTCCCAATTTGGTTCCAGCGGAACAAACACAAACTGCGAATGCGCGATTCTGCGTTAAATAAGGCAAATTGATGCATGCTAAGCCCACTTTCAGATACCGTGGTCCAGCCGGTCGATTAAATGTTGGGGCAGTCCAGCCACTAACATTTTCTGCTGAGTTGTTGAAATTTCGTAAACGACTCGGTGGCGTTCGATAGTTGCCTCCCGACTATCATATATTGCGTAACTAGGTCGGGGGTCTTGGTCCCGGGGTTGGCCTACCCCGCCCGGGTTAATGATCCACCGTTCATTATCCAACCGTTCATTGTCCAAGGAGAACACCTGGTCTTCAGTAAAATCTACGAAATCTGGCGACCCCCGATTCTCTTTGCATAGAAAAGGCAGGTGGGAGTGGCCCACCAGGCAAAACTGGGTTTCCAGCAGATTCAGGGTGCCCAGCGCAGACTCCTGGTTCAATAGATACTCCCAGACCGGCGCGCGCAGGCTGCCATGCACCAATGTGAAAGGCGCCGAAGTGGCGATCAGCGGCAAGCTGCCCAAAAAGGCGATCTCTTCAGGAGAAAGCTGCGTTGCAGTCCATCGGGCCGCTTCAGCAGCGGCGTTGTTGAATTGATTCGGGTCAATCTGGCCGATCGCTGCGTGGTCATGGTTGCCGGCAACCGCCAGCAGATCGTATTCTCGCAAGAGGGCCAAACAAGCGCTTGGATCGGGGCCATAGCCCACCAAGTCGCCCAAACACCAAATGGCCTGGAAACCGCCGCGAACCAAAGCGTCAGCCAGCACGGACTGTAACGCTTCCAAGTTAGCATGCACATCCGACAGTATTAATATTCTCATTCATATCGCCAGGGCACGAATCGACCAGTTGACCGGAGTTGAACGGCTCGCCACCCCCGAAGTCAGCGTCTCGTCACTATTCTATCGGCGGCCTTCAGCGAAGCACAAGC
>MUCJ01000053.1 GCA_002816715.1 SAR202 cluster bacterium Casp-Chloro-G3
CGGTTCATCCATCGGCAGGTACGTTCGGGCCAAAGTCCCGGAAGGCCGGGCCACCGACCTGGCGTTAGACGCCACGCTGCGGGCGGCGGCTCCCCATCAACAGCGCCGGCGTAGTTCGCTTGAAGGCGAACCCCAGACCCAGTTTCTCATCGAACCCTGGGATATACGGGAAAAGGTGCGGGAAACCCAGACCGGCAGTCTAATCTTGTTCGTGGTGGACGCCAGCGGGTCAATGGGCGCTCAAAGTCGCATGGTGGCGGTCAAAGGAGCCATCCTCTCGTTATTACTGGACGCCTACCAGCGGCGTGACCGGGTGGGACTGATCAGCTTCCGCGGCACCAGGGCCGACCTGTTGCTGCCACCGACCAATAGCGTAGACCTGGCCCAGGTGTACCTCCAGGATATGCCCACCGGCGGGCGCACGCCGCTGTCAAAAGGCTTGTACCTAGCGTTGGAAGTCTTGGAGACCGAACGCCTCAAAGACCGGGATACGCTGCCCCTGCTGGTGCTGCTTTCCGACGGACGGGCTAACGTTTCATTGGACGCCAGGGACACTGGTGTGTCAACCAGCGGAAAGGCCACCGAGGAAGCCAAGTCCTTCGCATCTTTATTCCAAGAGAAGCACATCTCCGCTGTTGTGGTGGATACCGAACTTGGCTTCATCAAGCTGGGGCTGGCCCAGTCTATCGCCGATGCGATGGCCGCGCGCTACATCAAGCTGGACGACCTGAGGGCTGACCGTCTGGCCGACGCGGTGCGTCAGCAGTTGCCAACCAACGACCAATCTGAGTTGACTCCCGACGAAGTCCAGTCAATGGTGCGCCGCCTGGGATTGACCTGAAGACAATTGTTGAGGCGCACCGCTACGGTCTGGGATGACTTTACCCTGGTCGCATCCACTTATTTACATACCCCAGCAGAATTGATACCCTCTTACTCGTTACTCTCCCCACAATTCAGGAGGCTGATACGTGCCGCGATCTCTGCCCTACGCCGACATGGACAAAATGCTCTCTCTCTCCAAACGAAGAGGCTTCATATTCCAGAGCAGTGAGATTTACGGCGGGCTGGGCTCGACCTACGACTACGGCCCGCTGGGCGTTGAACTGAAGCGGAACGTCAAGGAAGCCTGGTGGCGGTCGGTGGTGCGCCAGCGGGACGACGTGGTGGGGCTGGACTCGGCCATCCTGATGCACCCCAAAATCTGGGAGGCCAGCGGCCACGTTGAAAATTTTTCCGACCCGCTGGTGGAGTGCCGCAGCTGCAATCGGCGTTTCCGCAGCGACCAACTTGAAACCGAGAAATGCCCTGACTGCGGCGGAGAGCTCACCGAGCCGCGCCGGTTTAACTTGATGTTCCATACCTTCATGGGGCCAGTGGAGGACAGCAGCCACGAGATTTTCCTCCGTCCGGAAACCGCTCAGGGTATCTTCGTAAACTTCAAGAACGTGCTGGACTCCACCCGGAAAAAGCTGCCCTTCGGCGTCGCCCAGATCGGCAAGGCATTCCGTAACGAGATTACTCCGGGGAATTTTACCTTCCGCACCCGCGAGTTCGAGCAGATGGAGATCGAGTTCTTCGTCAAGCCAGGCACCGATGAAGAATGGCTCCAAAAGTGGGTGCAAGCCCGGTTTGACTGGTACGTATCGCTGGGAATTCGGCGGGACAACCTCCGTTTGCGCAGGCACGAAGGCGATGAACTGGCCCACTACGCTAAAGACACCTACGACATTGAGTATCGCTTTCCCTGGGGATGGGGTGAATTGGAAGGGATTGCCGACCGCACCGACTTCGACCTGGGCCGTCATGCCGAGGCCAGCGGAGAAGACCTGACCTACTTCGATGAAGAAACCAAGCAGCGGTACCTTCCCTACGTCATTGAGCCCTCCGGCGGGGTAGACCGGGCAACCCTGGCCTTCTGGCTAGATTCCTTCGACGAGGAACCCGATGGTGATGCCACTCGCACGGTGTTGCACTTGCATCGCCTGCTGGCACCAGTGACGGTAGCGGTGCTGCCCCTGAGCCGCAACGAAAAGCTGACGCCGACTGCCAAAGCTGTCTACGATCTGTTGCGCAAGCACCTGAACACTCAGTATGATGACGCCCAGAGCATCGGGCGGCGTTATCGGCGGCAGGACGAAATCGGCACCCCTTATTGCGTAACCGTAGATTTCGATAGCATTGACGACCACCAGGTGACGGTGCGCGACCGGGACAGCATGCACCAGGATCGTGTTGCCATCGCTGATCTGGTGGATATGCTTCAGGACAAAGTTGAGCATGGGTGGTAGATGACCAGCGGACATAGCGGCCAGGCGCAGCGTTACATCCGAAGCATCCAGCGGACTCTTGGCCGTCTGGAAGACCTGCTGCGGGAAATGGAATCCCAGGTGCCGGAGTTGCGCCCGCCGGACCCGCGCAGCGAACTGTTAGAACAAGTCCACGTGGCCGGGGCCATGGAACAGCGACGTTTGTTTGAACTGCTGGATCAACGAAGCATCAACCACACCTGGATTGGCGCTCAGGTGGGCGCAGAGTACCTTGAACTGTGGCAGGCTGCCGATGGCCGAACTCTGTACCGGGTGACCGACCGGGCTATTCGGGAATTGCACCTGGGACAGTTGGCGTCGGCAGCGGCTTACGCCTCCCTTTCTGAGTCGAGTTTTGGCGACGATTGGCAGAGTGCGGAGGACTCGGCGTATGACCGATTATGAACCCGGCGACGTTGTGCTGGTGCTCTATCCCTTTGGGGAACGGGCTGGCGGTAAGAAGCGTCCGGTGCTGGTGATTAGTTCTGCTGAACACAACCAGGAGACCGGGGAATTGCTCATTGCCCAAATCACCAGCCGGGTATCTGCTGCACCGCGCATTGGCGACTACCACATTCAGGGATGGCGGGAAGCCAACCTGCCCAAACCGGCCCTGGTGCGGGCCCGACTGGCGACCATAGAAACATCTCAGGTGCTGCGCAAGTTGGGCAGCATGCCGGATACGGAGTTTCGGGCGGCGCAGGCCGACTTGCAATCGGTTTTTGGCCGCTCAGATTAATTCTGCGTTGCTGGGATACCCTGCCAGGGAAGCCTTTAATACTCAGGGATGAGCGTTGAGACCGCCGTCCACGTAGACCGGTTGTCCGGTGGTGTAGTCGCAAGCTTCCGAGCAAAGATAGACTAGCAGCGGGCCGATGTCCGTGGGATGTCCTTTGCGGCGCAGAGGCGTGTAGCGCACCAAAAGTTCTTCTCGTTGCACCTCTAGCGAAATATCCTCGGCCGTAGTCCAGCCGGTGCCCAGGGCGTTGACCCGAATGTTATGCCGTCCCCACTCGACAGCGAGAGAGCGCGTCAGCGACAAAAGCCCGGCTTGTGTCGCGCTGAACGCCGAACCGTTAATGACTCCCCGCTCAGCCATCACCGAAATCAGGTTAACGATGCGCCCGTATTCTTGCTGCATCATTCTTTGGCCGAAGGCTTTACATAAAATAACAACACTGCGGAGATTTCGAGAATGCAACTCGTCCCATTCCGCCAGGCATATATCGGGGAAGGGCATGGCGAAAAAGCTGCGGGCGTCGTTGACCAGAATATCCACCCGGTCATACTGCCGGTCAAAAGCCTCCACCACTGCCGACAAGTCAGGGTGGGAGGCCAGCGATGATACAGTCCCACTGTGGTTGCCATCTCCCAGCGCAGTCAGCACCGCATCCAGCGTTTCTTGGCGCCGCGCGATAACAAACACCGAAGCTCCGGCTTCGGCCAACGCTTGGGCTACCGAAGGAGCTTCGCCGCCGCCAGCAGTGTACATAACCGCGACTTTCCCGGAAAGACTGAACTCAGGAAGAACAGGCATAGTTCAATTGCTCCTACAGTCCCAACAGGGACACGGGCGCGTGACCTGTAGGAGCAATTCCACCAGCCAGCCCGCCACCATCCACAATCATCACCTCGCCGGTCATGTAATCTGATGCGTTTGAAGCCAGGAACACCGCCACCGGCCCCAGGTCTTCGGGCTGGCCCAGCTTGCCGATGGGTAGAAAGTCTCCAGACGCAGGCAGGCTGTCCCTGAACTCTGAGTCGGTGCTCAGGGTCGGAATGAAGCCCGGCGCAATGGTGTTGGCGGTGATGCCGTACCGCGCCAGGCTGAAGGACAGCACGCGGGTCAACTGGATAATTGCTCCCTTGCTGCAACAGTACATATAGATATCCCGACCGCCGCGCAGCCCGAACCCAGAAGCCACGTTGATGATCTTTCCCTTGCCTCGGTCGGCCATCGGTTTAGCCACCGCGCGAGAGCAGAAGAAGGCTCCATTGAGATTGACATCCATTGCCCCCTGCCATTCCTGGTCGGAAATGTCCCAGATGGGCTTGGGCACGTTGGTCGAGACCAGCGCGGCGTTATTAATCAACACATCAATCTGGCCGAAACGCTCCAATGTTGCAGTGACCAGGCGGTCAACCTGGGTTGAGTCGCTGACATCGGTGGATACAGCCAGAGCATCCCGCCCCAAGGCGATCACTTCGTTGGCCGCATCGTCAATCGGCCCCTGACGCCGTCCCGCTATGACCAGATTGGCCCCGGCCCTAGCCAGTGTCCGTACCATCGCCAGCCCCAAGCCGGTGCCGCCCCCAGTGATAAGCACCACTTTATTGTCAAGACTAAGACTATCCAGCATCACGCCCTTTCCCGTTTGATCCGCTCAATGACAAATTTCAAGCAACGCGAGCTATTGACTAGCATCGGTCGCGGGAGCGCTTAGCGTAACATCGCCCGAGGTTACGGTCACTAACTGACCATCATCCAGTCGGACTTGCAAGTTGCCCAACTCGTCAATGTCCTCCGCCAAACCACGGTAAGACTGGTCCAGGGAAGTCACGTTGACCCGCTGCCCCAGGGTGTCCAGCAGCTCTTTCCATTCAACTAATGGAGTTTGACCCTGCCTTAGCTCCAGATACAAAGCGTCAATTTCATGCAACAGGCGCGTCAGCAACTCATCCCTGGCGATCTCTTTTCCGGTCAAGTCGGCCAAACTGGTAGCGGCGGGAATGCCTGCCAGGTGTTGCTGGCCTATGTTGATGTTAATTCCAATGCCCAGCACCGCGTATTTTACCTCGCTGCCCTCTACTACGCTTTCCACCAGAATCCCCGCTACTTTACTGCCCCCGACCTGCACATCATTCGGCCACTTTAACTTTGGCTGTAGACCAGTGGTACGGCGGATGGCCCGGGCCACGGCCACCCCGCCCAGGCTGCTCAGGAATGGCAAGGCAGCCAAACTCGGATAAAATATCGCCGAGAGGTAGAGATTGCCCGGCTGGGATACCCAGGTGCGGGCAAACCTGCCCCGGCTGGCGGTCTGCGTCTCGGCGATCACCAGAGTTCCTTCCTCACACGCTGCGTCTGCCTGTCGGCGTGCCTCGTCCATGGTGGAACTGAGTTCTTGAAAGAAGAGGATGCGTTTGCCCACCACCCGGGTGTACAGCCCCCGGCGCAAGGTCTCGGCGATCAAGTTTCTGGGCATACTCAGCCTTACTGCTTGGATCAGTCGCTTTCGCAAAATCTGGCGACGATAAGCACAACGCCAATCAGGGTTACGGATTTCCCGCCCCCTCCAGGTTGAACCATTTTATACCACTGGAGTACAATAGCGAAGCATTGATGAAACCAGTAAGCGACCTTCAAGACCAGGGGGCATCCCATCAGAAATCCTGGCTGCGCCGGCGGCACGTCCAGGATCGGCTGTTGCATTTGATTGGCAGTCACAGCTACCAGTATCTGGACATGCCCATCCTTTCGCCGACCGATTTATTCTTACGCAAATCCGGCGGCGAGTTGGCCTCACAAATGTTCAGTTTTCTTGATCCGGGCAGCAACTCCATTAGCCTGCGTCCCGAATTTACCGCGCCGATAATGCTGCATTACCTGGAGCACGCCAACGAAGTGACGCTGCCCGCCCGCTGGCATTATGCCGGCCCAGTGTTTCGATACGAAGGGTCCCGACACGAAGGGTCCCGACACGAAGCCAGCAACCCAACCAGCAGTGGTCAATTCACTCAGATTGGCGCGGAGTTGATTGGCTCCACCAGCGTCATGGCCGACGCTGAATTGGTCGGCCTAGCTGCTGAGATGTTGGATGATCTAAACATTCAGGGTTATGAAATTAGGTTAGCCGACCTTCAAGTTCTGCACGATCTCCTGGATACGGTCGGCATCTCCGACCGGGCCAAGACCTTTATCATTTCCAGCATTCCAGAACTTCTTAATGGCGATGGTGATACCAGCGCACTGTTGGAGCGCGCCCGGCATTTGCACCTGACTGGCAGCAGCCCCCATGAACATGACCTGGCTACGGCGGTGGCCGGTCTGGACGACGATCAAGCCAAGAAAGTGCTGCGCGGATTTCTGCGATGGAGCGGCGGAGAATCGGTTGGGTTGGGCCAACGAGATCCGGAAGAAGTGGTGCAACGTCTGCTGCAGAAGATAAAAGGCAGCGATGATCGTGGCGGCCTGGCGCAGGCATTCAATCTGGTAGCTAAACTGGCCAGAATACACGACGAGCCAGCGGCTGCCATCAGCCAAGCCCGCGCGGTGTTAGTCCCCGCCGGAGCCAACCTGGACGCACTGGACCGACTATCCGAATTAGTCGAATTGTTGCGATGGCACCCCGGGTTGGCGGATAATCTGGTCTTGGACTTCGGGCTAGCGCAGGGCATCGCCTATTACAATGGCATCACCTTGCAGGTGAGTCACCCTGATGTCAGCGGCTCATTGGGCGGCGGTGGGCGTTACGATGCTCTGGCCCGCGCGTTGGGCAGTCCAGCGACGGTTCCAGCGTTGGGTTTCGCCTATAATCTGGACCTGCTGACCGATTTGGCCGGGAAGAACGCAGCCAGCGGTATATCGGGGCCAGTTGATATACTCAATTGGCCTTCGTCGGCTCTGGTCACATCCGAAGGCCCCGAGAACCGAAACACCGCCCTGGTAGCCGCCCGGGAGTTACGGCAAAGTGGACTACGGGTCGAACTGGCTGTTGGCGATCATACTCTCTCCAGCGCTCTGGCCTACGCCGCAGAAAACAGCATAAATCAAGTCGTGGTGGCGAAGCAGGATGGCCACTCCCAATCGCATCAGGTCGGCCAGAGCCGATAATCAGATTTCTTACCTTGCCGCCGCCTGTTCAAGCAGGTAGGATAAGGTTAGAATCAGGCTCAAAATCTGGATCGACTCCGCCTATCCTGAGCTTTTCGAAGGATGGCCCGCTTCAATTGGCAGATTTTTGAGATATTTACTCAGCACCATAGCGGTTAACCACATCGTCTAAATGAATTCAAATAGCAAGAAAAATCACACCCTACGGTTGGTTCTGCCCAGCGACGGCGAGTTGTCTGAAACTACGCTCAGTTTCATGAATGACTGCGGCTTGGGCGTGCGTCGTCCCAGTGCCCGTCGCTATACCGCGTATATTCCACCCTTGCCGGGCATTGAGGTGTTGTTCCAGAGGACTGCCGACATCACCCACAAAGTCGAGGAAGGCAGTGCCGAGATTGGAATCACCGGCTTGGATCGCCTGTTGGAGTATCGCAGCGACGAGAATCGAGTGTCGGCCCTGATTGAGGATTTGGGCTACGGACGCTGCGATTTTGTTTTGGCGGTCCCCGGTTCCTGGCTAGACGTTACTTCGGTGGACGACTTGGCCGACTTGGCGTTGGAATTCCATGAAAAGGGCACCCAACTGCGCATCGCGTCCAAATACCCTCGGCTGTTACGACGGTATCTTTTTGATCGGGGCATTAACTACTTCACCGTGGTTTCGGCCAGCGGCGCTCTTGAAGCGGCCCCCAGCGCCGGATACGCCGACTTGATCGCCGACATTACCGCCACCGGCACTACTTTGCGCGAGAATCACCTCAAGATGCTGGAGGGCGGCACTATTCTCACTTCGCAAGCCTGCGTCATCGCCAATTCTGCCAACTTGGCGGCTTCCCAGGAACGGCTGGACCTAGCGCGACGCTTGATGGAACTGATGGAGGCCCACCTGCAAGCGGAACCCTACTACCGCCTCACCGCTAATGTGAAGGGCGGCTCGCCGGAAGAAGTGAGCGCAACCATACTGGCCCGGCCTCAAGTGGCCGGACTACGGGGCCCCACCATCGCCCGGGTTTATAATGTGCAGGAAGAAGACTGGTACAGCGTCAGCTTGCTAATCCGAAAAGACCAATTGATGGAAGCGGTTGACCATATTCGCGACTGCGGCGGCATCGATATTGCCGCCTCTCAGGTTAGCTACCTGTTCAAAGGCCAGTCTCAGGCCTACCGGCAATTGCTGAACAACACTCGCGTTTCATCAGGAGCCGAAGCCTGATATGCCAAACCTGCCGATGCACATATACCTGGCCCACCAGGTAGCGAAAGAGTTGGACTGGGGCTATGTTCAGGACCATCTGGGTAGCTGCCTGCTGGGGTCAACCGCGCCGGACATCCGGGCAATGACCAAGTGGGACCGGGAACGCACCCACTTTGCCCCCCTTTCGGTCGAGGAAGCTGGGACGGGTACTCGCCGTATGTTTGAGCTTTATCCAGAGTTGGCCGATTCCGGCAAGCAGTCAGCGCAGACCAGGGCCTTTGTCCTGGGCTACGTCAGCCACCTGACTGCCGATGAGGCTTGGATCACCAGCATGTTCCACACCAACTTTGGCGCGGCGAACCGCATCGCAGAGACTGAAGTTGAAGCCAACATTTGGGATCGGGCGATTCAGTTGGATATGGACCGAAGGGTTTGCCATGAGTTGGATGGCCTGGGCAATGCGGTGGAAATACTGCCTGAGTCGGAAGCGGGGGTAGCCATTGAGTTTCTGGAGCAGGCGGTGCTGCAAGAATGGCGGGAGTGGGTGACCCGGTTCTTGGGTTGGGATTTCACCTGGGACCGGCTCAAACGGGCCATGAACCGAATGTATCGCGACAACGACGAAGTGCAGCAAGTTGTTGATGGGTTTCTTGAAAGAATGCCCCAGAGCTTGGAGCGAGTCTACCTGCAGATCCCTCAGTGGGATGTACAGGCTTATCAGCAGCGAGTGGTCAACGAGACCATCGCGCAGGTTCGGGAGTATCTAAGTGCGGCTTAATGTTATCTACGGCCTGGAGCAGGCCGGTGAATTGCTTACCCGCGTCGATCCACTGGATCTCAACGCCCTGCCCGAGGCAGTGGTTGAACGCACCCGCCAAGCCTTTGGAGCAGGAGTCACGCCGGAGCAGTCGGTGGTGCGCATCATTGACGACGTGCGGCGGGAAGGCGATGCGGCGGTGCGGCGCTACGCCAAGTTGCTGGACGGTGCTGAACTAACTGAGTTCAGGATTGAAGCTAAAGAACTGGCCGAGGCCCGATCTAAAGTGTCGCCTGAGTTAATCGACGCTCTGGAATTGGCGGCCCAGCGCATCAGAGACTTCCACCAGGCGACCCTGCCCCGAAACTGGGTTGACCTGGAACAGGGTCTGGGCGAGTTGGTGCGGCCCCTGGAGCGGGTGGGCCTGTACGCCCCCGGCGGCACGGCGGCCTATCCATCCACGGTATTGATGACCGCCATTCCGGCGCGGGTGGCCGGAGTCAAAGAGGTGATTCTGACCACACCCCGGCGGGGCGATGAGCCGTTGAATCCGGCGGTGATGGTGGCGGCGGATATTGCCGGTGTCGATGCCTTCTATCAGGTGGGCGGTGTGCCTGCCATCGCCGCAATGGCCTACGGCACTGAATCGATCCCCAAAGTCGACAAGATTTGCGGCCCCGGCAACATCTTCGTGGCCTATGCCAAGAAGCTGGTGCGAGGTCAGGTGGACATCGACGGCATCTTTGGCCCCACTGAAACTGTCGTCATCGCGGACGACTCTGCCCAGCCGGGTTTCTGCGCCGCCGACTTGATCGCCCAGGCGGAGCACGACCCGCTGGCGACGGCCATCCTGGTCACCACTTCTGAGGAGTTGGTTAGAAAGATCGAGGCCGAACTGGACATCCAGCTAGCCGCCGTTTCCCGGGGCGAGATGGCCCGCGCCGCGCTGGAGCGACAGGGCCGGGTGGTAATCCTGGACACTATAGAAGAGGCCATCGAACTAGCTAACCGCATCGCCCCGGAGCATCTGTGCTTGATGATCGCCGACCCCTGGGCCTCGGCGGGCAAAGTCAAAAATGCGGGCGGCCTCTTCCTAGGAGAGTTCTCCCCGGAGGTTATGGGCGACTATATCGCCGGCCCCAGCCACGTCATGCCCACCGGAGGCACCGCCCGCTTCAGCTCAGCGCTCAGCGTGCACCAATTCTTGCGCACGATGCCGGTGGTAGGCCTGAGTAAGCACACCTTCGGCAAGCTGGGGAACGCCGCAGTCCAGATTGCCCACGCCGAAGGGTTGACCGGCCACTCAGAAGCAGTACAAATTAGAATGGATTACTTGAAGGGAAAGTTATGAGTCAGGTGCAAGAAATGCTGGTGCCTCACCTGCGCCACCTTAACACCTATCAGGGCGTCGACCCGATGGAGGTTCTGGCCGAACAGGCCGGAATTCCGTCGGATCAGGTTATACGCCTGAACGGCAATGAAAACCCCTATGGGCCTTCGCCCAAGGTGGTTAAGGCCCTGGGATCCTTTGAGCACTACAATCATTACCCGGATCCTGGGCAACGTCGGATTCGGGAGTGCCTGTCTGAATACCTGAACGTTTCCCCGGAACGAATCGTCTGCGGCAATGGCAGCGACGAACTGATTGATATGCTGTTGAGGATGTTCGTTGGGCCCGGTGAGAATATATTGGTTCCCACG
>MUCJ01000054.1 GCA_002816715.1 SAR202 cluster bacterium Casp-Chloro-G3
CATGACGAAATAAATGGTTCACGTGTGAGACTTCCCAAATAGGGTTACAGCTAACGATTGCATCAGTTATTTCGTCATGAGCCCTTAGTGCACGACAGTTTTTGGTGGGGTCTAACAGCGGTTCCTTCTCCCTTGATGGGAGAAGGTTGGGATGAGGGTGAACCCCCTCACCTCTGTCCTCTCTCACAGGGGGAGAGAATGCCGTTCACTAAAACTGTCATATAATAAGCTTGCCCTGGGGGAGGATATACTTAACCCTCTAACCCCTGGGCAACCCCAAGCCCCGTCCGGCGATGATGTTGCGCTGGACTTCTGAAGTCCCGGCGGCAATCTTGTGGGAGAAGCTGACCATCCAGTGCTCTTGCACCCGTCCCTTCAGCGATGCCCACTTTTCCTCACGATTCAACGCCCCGTACATTCCCAGGATATCCAGCGCGGCATTGGTGCACTTTTGCAGGGTCTCGCTGCCAAAGACCTTGCTGATGGACGCCTCTTTGGTGGGCACCAACCCTTCCCCTTGCAGATAGGCCACGTTGTAGGCCATCAGTCGCGCCACTTCACACTCAATGTAACGCTCGGCCAGCAGGTCACGCACCCAGTGAGTCTCAATCAGCGGCTGTCCGTTGCGCTTGGTCTCGGTGGCGTACTCACGGACTTCGTCCAGCAAGCGCCGACCCATTGCCGAGTAGTCTATCCCGGAACGCTCAAAATCCAGCAGGGTGACGGCCACGTACCAGCCCCGGTTTTCCTCACCCACCACGTTGTGGCGGGGCACCCGGACATCGTTGAAAATGACCTCATTGAACTCATGACCGCCAGCCATGTTGACAATGGGCTTCACCTCAATTCCCGGCGTCTTCATGTCCACCAGGATGAAGCTGATGCCTCGGTGCTTGGGAGCGTCGGGGTCGGTGCGGGCCAGGCACATAATCCAATCGGCCCGGTGAGCTAGTGTGGTCCAGATTTTGGCGCCGTTGATGACGTAGTCGTCGCCGTCGAGCACCGCCCGAGTACTCAACGAGGCCAAGTCCGACCCAGATTCGGTTTCACTGTAGCCCTGGCACCACTGAACGTCGGCCCGGGCAATGGGCGGCAGATGAGTCTGCTTCTGCTCTTCCGAGCCGTGGATCATCAGCGTTGGCCCCAGCATCCGCACGCCAAAAATGTCCCGTCCGGGAGCGCGCAGGTAGGCCAGTTCCTCGTTGTAGATGGCCGACCGTACTGGCGATGCGTCCTGCCCACCGTACTCCTTGGGCCAGTGCATCGTCAGCCAGCCCTTTTGGGCCAGCTTCTGGCGCATCTGCTTGGTAAAATCCCAGTCCCACTCCTCAGGCCAGCGGCCGCCGCCCTCCCAGCCATCGGGGAGTTCCTGCTGCACAAAAGTGCGCAACTCCTTACGGAAAGCGTCGTCTTCCGGGGTGAACTTGAACTCCATGAGAACGCTCCTGGTTAACTTGGGCTAGCCGGTTGGCTTAGTCAGGAGCCGACTGCCACGCAGGTGACGGTGCGAACTACCCCGGTTACGGTGTGGATACGCTCGGTGACCACGTTGCCGACCACCGACATGTCGTCGCCTTCAATGACCGCAATGATGTCATAAGGGCCGGTGACTACATCGACGATGTTGATACCGTCGATCTCCCTCAACATTCCGGCAACATCTCGGGTCTTGCCCACCGCAGTTTCGATCAAAAGGTAAGCCTTGGTAGCCATGCTGCCTCCTGGGCCAGTGTTTACTAATGACGTCTGATCTAGAAAGTGCTAAAGCTGTACGGCCCATGGGTTATAGCTTTGGACACTACCGGGCTAATTCTACGGTGACCTCCGGCCTCTGTCAATTTGAATCGACCAGTCTCATCCTGATTATATCCAGTTAAATCCAGCGATAAAGTAGCCAATCAGGGTATAATTTGCTCTATGACCAAGCCAATGGAACTGCTGGCCCAAGGGATCATCGAACTGGGCGTCGACTTGAGCCAGCGCCAATTAGACCAGTTTGAGACTTATTACCGGGAGTTGGTCGATTGGAACCAGCGAATGAACTTGACCTCCATCACCCAATACGAAGAGGTGCAGGTCAAGCACTTTCTGGACTCGCTGACCCTGTGCTTGGCGGTCGAGGCGGCGAGAATTCCCGGTTCAACGGTGGTTGACGTTGGGGCCGGAGCGGGCTTGCCGGGAGTTCCGCTGAAGATAGCTTTCCCCGATATCAGGCTGACTCTGGTAGATTCGGTGGGCAAAAAGACTCGCTTCCTCCGGCATTTGGTTGAGACACTGGAACTAACGGACGTGGAGATTCACACCGGGCGGGCCGAAGAATTTGCGCGTCGCCCGGAACTGCGGGAAGGTTTTGACCTGGCGTTGGCTCGCGGCGTGGCCCGGCTGCCCGCGTTGCTGGAATATACGCTGCCCTTCTGCAAAATTGGCGGCAAGGTGGCGGCCTGGAAGCACGGCGGGATTGAGCAAGAACTGGCCGATGCCGAAGCGGCGATGGCAGCCCTGGGCGGGCGGCCGGACGCGGTGTACCCAGTATCCATTACCGGCCTCACCGACGACCGGGTGCTGGTTTTGGTGAATAAGGTGAGACCGACACCGGAGCAGTACCCTAGAAGGGTTGGCTTACCGGCGAAGCAGCCGATTAGGACGATCAGCGGCTAAATCAACTCAGGAGAAGCATCATGTCTGTAATGGTCACCGGCGGCACCGGTTTTATCGGCAACCGCATTATTCGCATGCTTTTAGCTCGCGGAGAGGAGGTGGTCTGCTTTGACCTGGCTCCGCCCAGAGCCAACCTGGCACCCTACCTGGACCGCATCAAAGTGTACCGTGGCGACGTGACCCAAATACCCCAGTTGCTTGAGGCGATCAATACGCACCAGGTGCACAAGATAATCCACATGGCGGCCCTGCTGCCGCCGGACACCGAAGACCGCCCCCACTTGGGCATGCTGGTCAATATCCAGGGAACCAACAACGTTTTTGAGGTTGCTCGATGGACTAACATCCAACGAGTGGTTTACGCTAGTTCCATTGCCGTTTACGGAGTGCAGGAAACCTTTGGCGACCGTCCGGTCAATGAAGATGACCTGACCGCCCCAATCAACATGTACGGCATGACCAAGGCCACCAACGACTTCACCGCCGCCCAGTACCGCAAAAACTACGGTCTGGATATTCGGGGAGTGCGCATTTGCACCGTCTTCGGTCACGGACGGGTAACCGGCATGACCGGCATGATTGGCGGTCTGATGATGTCGCTGCCCGCCATCGGCCAATCCGTGTCGATGGATTTCGACTCTCAGGAAGCCTCGCCGATGATTCATGCCGAGGACGCCGCCGAAATCTTCGTTGAGGTGGCCCTCAAAGAGCATCTGAATCACCCCATTTACATCAGCGGCGGCCATCTGGCTACGATCCAGGATGTGGCGGATATCGTACGCAGCTACATTCCCAACGCGCAGATCACCACCGGAGACCGTCCGGTGCCGCACGTCTACCTGGCGGACAACAGCCGGATGCTGGCGGATATTGGCTACGAGATGCCGCCGCTGCGAGTGAGGGTGTTGGAGCATATCAACGACGCGCGACGGGAAGCTGGCCTGGAAGCTATTGCCGGGTGAGGCCTCGCCGAGACACAGGATACGGTCAGGGATGCGATTCAGCTAACCGGATTGGGTTATAATGTCGGTAATTATTTGGGCTGCTTCAAGACCTGGATAGCTAGGGGGTAACTATGAGCGTAGCCATTGGATATGTGCCGGGAGCCTTTGGACAGGGGGGAGACAATCCCAACTTTCTTCGTGAGTTGGTGGAGTTGGGCGACAAATACCGCTACGATTCCATCTGGCTCAGTGACCGCATCGTCAGCGACCGGTTCAGCCTGGAGCCAATGATCGCCCTCTCAATGGTAGCGGCCTACTCCAAGCATATGAAGTTCGGCACCAGCGTGCTGGCGTTGCCTTTGCGCAATCCGGTGGTGCTGGCCAAGCAGGTGGCTACGCTGGACTATCTCTCCCAAGGTCGGTTCTTTCCGGCAGTGGGACTGGGCCAGGAAGAGCCGGAAGAGTACGAAGCCTGCGGCGTCCCCAAAGGAGACCGGTCTCAACGCACTGACGAGGCAATTACCTTGATGCGCCGGTTGTGGCAGGAGGATAATGTCACCCACGAAGGCAAGTTCTTCACCTGCCACAATGTGAGCATCACCCCCAAGACTGTCTTTAAGCCTTCACCGCCGGTGTGGATTGGCGGACGCAGTCACGCGGCGGCCCGTCGGGTGGGACGGGTTGGCGACGGCTGGCTGGTTTCCGGAGCCACTCCCGACGAAGTGCACGAGGGTCGGGACATTGTCTTTGACACCGCCGACCAGTTCAGTCGGGAGATTGAGTACGATCACATTGGCGTTCTGATGGGTTTCTACATCGCCGATGACTACGAGCAGGCGGCCACCAAGGCCCATCAGTTTGTCACCCGACACCGCCCTGATGCTCCCTTTACCGAGTATACCGCCCTCGGCACCACCCAGCAGGTCGCCGAACTAATCCAACGCTACGTTGACGCCGGAGGCTCCAAGTTTGCGGTGAGGCCGTTGTGCTCCGGAGATGAGTCAATGGAGCAGTTGGAGATGATGGGCCAGGAAGTGCTGCCGATGTTCCACAAGTAGCGGCTTGCTTGATGGAGCGTTTCTCTTCTGGTGGCATTGACTTGTGGCGTTAAGTAGAACGTAGGGGCAGACCTATGTGTCCGCCATTTCGATGGACTGGACAGACCCCTCACCTCAGTCCTCTTCCACAATGCAAGAGGAAGCTATCATGCAAAACACGATTGATTGATAGCTAGGCAGCTATAGGTATTGCGGCCAATTGAGCAAGCATTGCGGCATCGCTGCCGATGGCGGTGGGGGTTAAACCTGCGGCAGTTTCTACTACGTCCCTCAGGTAACCGCACTGGACACAGGTCTTGAACTTTCCGTAGCTATCCTGGTCTAAAATCAGGTCGCCTTGACACTTGGGGCATTCCTTAAGCCAGATCATATCAATCCTCGTACACCTGGGATTCGAACTTCAGTAGGGCTAGTAGCATTCGGGTAATACGCCTTTGTACAGGAGCATTACCACGTCTCGGTCGGTCAGATTGAAGCCCTTTCCGTTCTTCCTGACTTCCTGCATCAGCGCGTCCTTCACATCTTCCAGAGGCGTAAGACTGTCGTCACCTTCGACGATTACCCGCTTGGCATATTCACGGAGAAAGGTCAGGTTCTGGCGCATTGCCTTTCTAGGATCCGGTGGTGTGAGAGTTGTCATCATTGCTCCGCGCTCCGTAAGTTGGGGTTTGGGCGCTTATGTTCACTAGGTATAACCATAAATGGGCAAGGTGATGACCTAAATTGCTAACGGTTCTGATAAAGGTAGTAATTGGTGACTGTTGGAGGCTCTTGGGTAACGGTTTGTTTTTGGAGTTGATTATTGCTGGCTGGAAATGGGGCTGAGTTTTGATATCTGAGCCATCTTGAAGTAGCCTGCCTCACCGGTATCCTGTATTATTACCAGACCATTCACGCACTTGAGCTAACCCGGTACTGACCAAGCGAGTCAGAATCTTAGCAGCGAGGCATAACCATGATTACTAAAATTGGCAGCCTGTTTGCGGGCAACGTAGACCTGGACAATATCGGTCTGGAAGGGACACCGGCCAATGATCGCTGGCTCCCCGACGAGCAGCTAGCGTCGGTGTTCGACAAGTGTGAGGCCATCGCCACCACCATGGACCGGCTGGGCTACAGCACCTTCTGGTCTGCCGAGCACCACTTTCAGCGTGAGGGATACGAGTGTGTGCCCAATTTGCTGATGCTCTTTGTCCACCTGGCCCACCTGACCAAGCAGCTTAACTTCGGCTGCGGGTTCAATGTTGCTCCCATGTGGCATCCGCTGCGGCTGGCCGAAGACTATGCCACCGCCGACATTCTGACCAATGGGCGGGTCAAGTTTGGCGTTGGCCGAGGCTACCACTCCCGCGAGGTTGAGTCCTTCGACGCTCCTATCCTGGATCAGGACGCCAACCGGGAACTGTTTGAAGAGCAGGTCGAGGTCATGTTCAAGGCTTTCAACCAACGCTCCTTTTCCCATCACGGCAAACACTACAACATCCCTCCCGACGTTCCCTATCGCGGCTACGATCTGAAAGAGATTACCCTGGTGCCCCGACCCCGTACATTGCCGGTGGAGTGCTGGCAGCCCATCGTCAGCGCCAGCCCGCGCGCCCTGGACTTCATGGCAAAGTACGGCATCAAAGGCATGATCGGCGGTGGAGCCGCTGCCGGTGGCGCCAGCGACGAGGTGGTCAAACGCTGGCAGGAGGCCCTGGCCAAACACGGTAAGGAGACCCAGTTGGGTGGTGATTTGATTGTCGGCTTTTCAGTGCAGTTGGCCGATACCGAGCAGAAAGCCATTGACGAAGCCCGGGTTTGGGGGGAAGAGCGCATCAAGATGTTCGGGCCCTTGGGGTTCGTGCCCGGCTTGACCGCCGAACAACTGGAAGCTCTGGGCGATCCCAAAAGAGCGCGCGGCGCGGGTCTGCCGACCATTGAGGATGGCGTTCGTTCCGGCTCCTGGTTCTGCGGCCCTCCCGATGCGGTCACCGAGAAACTGATGGCGATTCAAGACCGCTACCCGGGGTTGGAAGAAATCAACATCGGCGTCACCAACATGGGGATGCCCCTGAAAGCCACCCTGGAACAGTTGGAGTGGTTCGGTCGAGATGTGCTGCCCAAATTCACGGCCCAAGCCCAGGTGCCCGCCACGGCGGACTAGCTGCACATAGGAGAAGCGGATGTCGCATCACAGTCGAATTCGCATGATAGTCATAGATTGTCCAGAAGACCGTATGGAGTCAGCAGTCGAATTCTGGAGTGCGGCGTTGGGCCGTTCCACCATGCCGAAGAGGGATCCAAATGCCCCCTATGTTGGCCTTGAGACACCGCACGGGTCAGAACTGAACATTTTCGTCCAAGCTATCGGTTCACCGGAATCGAGGCTGCATTTTGATATTGAGACTGACGATGTTGAAGCTGAAGTACGTCGAATGGAGCGGTTGGGTGCCCACCGCCAGCAGCACGTCCAGGACTATTTGTGGATAATGGAAGCACCTTCAGGGCATGTCTTCTGCATAGTGCCGGTGCAAAGCGAGGCTTGGCCTGCCGGGGCCATAGAATGGGCAGAGTAATCAACCTTTGGAGAGCGACAAGGAAGTAGCTCACATGGTAGTAACCGCCGACAGCGTGCAGATGGACTCGCAGTCCCTGGGTAGGGTTGAAGCACTGTTCCACCGCCAACTGGAGCAGGGGCTGCATCCCGGCGCTGGGTTGGCGGTTTATCGGCACGGGCAGTTGGTGCTGGACTTGTTTGGCGGCGTGGCTGATCGAGAGTCGCAAAAGCCGGTGGCCCACGACACCATGTTCATCCTATACTCGTCCACCAAGCCCCTGGCGGCTATCTGCCTGCATATCCTCTGGGAACGGGGCCAGTTGGGCTGGGACGACCCGGTGGCCCACCATTGGCCGGATTTTGCCAAGAACGGTAAAGAAGGCGTGACCATCCGGCACGTCCTCACCCATCAGGGAGGGTTCCCGGAGACGCCCGGCTCCATGACCTGGAACAAGTGGCGCGATTGGGACTTTGTGGTGCAGGCTATGGAGAACTTAGTGCCGGAGTATGTGCCGGGCGAGGTGATGGCCTACCATCCGCGCAACTATGGCTGGGTTATCGGGGAACTGGTGCGGCGCATCGACGGCAGGCCCTTCAGCCAGTTTCTGCGGGAGGAAGTGACCCGGCCGTTGAGCATGCACGACGCTTACGTGGGGCTGCCCGCCAACCTGGAACACCGTGTCTCCCGGGTTCATGCTATGGAAGACTGCGACCGTCCGGTTTCGATACCGGCCTACAACCAGCCGGAGGTACACCAGGCGGTGCATCCAGCGGGAGGCGGTATCACCACCGCGCGTGATCTGGCCCGCTTCTACGCGATGCTGTGCGGCGGTGGTTACCTGGACGGCACTCAACTCCTCAAACCGGAGACGGTGGCGGAGGTGACTGGGCTTCAGGTAGAGGGGCTGGACCATTCGCTGGGACTGCACAAACGCCGTTCTCTGGGTCTGGTTCTGGATGACCCGCGCATGGGCGTCGCCGAAAACTCGGGCAGCGGCAGCTTTGGCCACGGCGGGCAGGCTACTTCGGTGGGCTGGGCCGACCCGCAGTTGGGCCTGGCGGTGGCTTACATCACCAATGGCGCCCGGTCTGAGGACACCAACCTGCCTAGATTGTCGGCCATCTCCCAGGCGGTGCGGGCCGCGTGTTTTTGACGTTTATCGCCTGTGGTGATCTGACGAACCAAGATCGGACTTCAGACCGCTGTCCTTCGACAAGCTCAGGACGAGCGGTTACGTGGCCGGTCTAACCCTGTAATCGTACTGCCTCTGCCAACTCCATCCTTGCGCTGCAATCACCCTGGGCTTAGAATGACCCTGTTGTTTGGCTTCAGAAAGAGTACGAGGTAAAGACGCCAATGGATAGAATAACTATCGGCAACGTGGAAATTACGGCCCTGTCCGATGGTGTGTTGGAGTTTGACCTGTGTAACTTCTTCCCAGCCATCCCCCAAGAGAGCTGGCTGTCCTACCGGGACCACTTGAGCCCGGAGGGCAATGTCAGCTTGAACGTGGCATCCTACCTGATTCGCTCCGACGGGCGGAACATCCTGGTGGACACCGGCCTGGGCCCCAAGCCCGCCGATGCCCCGGAGACGCCCTGGGGTGAGTTGATGCACGACTTTCAGGCCCATGCCCTCAGCCCTAACGATGTGGATATGGTGGTGATGACCCATTTGCACCGAGACCACGTCGGTTGGAACCTGCTGTCCCAGGATGGCAAATACGTGCCCACCTTTCCAAATGCCCGTTACTATATGAGCCAGATCGACTGGGAAGCCTGCCACAATCCAGACCTGGTCGAGACCCGCTTCCCCAACGCCCCGGACTGCGTGTGGCCGCTGGCGGAAATGGGACTGATTGAGTTCATGGAAGGGGAGCACTCGCTGACCAGCGAGTTGACCACCATCCCCACCCCCGGCCACACTCCTGGTCACATGAGCATAATGATTAACTCCCAGGGACAGCGCGGGCTGGTGCTGGGCGATGTGCTTCACAATACGGCCCAGATCCAAGAGTTGGAGTGGTGCTCGCGGGCCGATATTGACCCAGCGGTGGCCCAGGCGACTCGTCGATCCCTGGTGGACAAGATTGAGCAAGAAGATTTGACCGTGGTGGCGGTGCACCTGCCCAAACCGGGATTCGGCAAAATTGTCCGCAGCGAAGGACGACGTTACTGGCAGTCACTGTAGATACAAATATAGCACCACCAAAGCACCCTTCTGCTCACTTAGACCATTGCTCACTTAGAAGTCACCTGAGAATAAGTCCGCATTTCCAATGTGTCTACCTGTCAGGATCAGGTATTGGCCGAGAAACATTCACTGGCAATCCAAGTGCGGTGTTATTTGGCGACGAGTTCTTAGACCATTAATGAAGCCAACTCAAAACCTAAATGCTCCACGGCTTCATGGTTCGACAAGCCTGTCCTGATCCCGTCGAAGGACGCGACTAAACCAAATTTGCATTATGGGGCTGGTTCATGAAATTCGGTCTTTTCCATTCGGTACAGCTACCCGACCCAACCAGAGAGCAGAAGTATTACCAGGAGGCCCTTGACCAGGTGTTGTGGGCCGAGCAGTTAGGCTACGACTCGGTGTGGTTCACCGAGCATCATTTTTCCCGGCATGGAGTCGTCTCCGCCACGCTTTCGGTGCTGGCCTACCTGGCCGGTATCACCAGCACCATCCGGCTGGGCACCGCCGTCACGGTTTTGCCCTTCCATAACCCCATCCAGATCGCCGAAGAAGCGGCCACCGTAGACCTGCTCAGTAACGGACGGTTGGACTTGGGAATCGGTCGCGGCTACCAGTGGGGCGAGTACAACAAGCTGAACATCGCGATGGATGAGGCCGACCGTCGGTTCCGAGAGGCTACCGATGTCCTGATTCGTGCTTGGACTTCCAAAGAACCCTTCGATCACGTGGGCGAGTTCTGGACTTTCAACGATATGACGGTGCATCCCAAGCCGGTGCAGACGCCCCACCCACCCCTATGGGTGGCGGCGACCAGCCCCAGCAGCATGGACCGTATCGCCGAAAACGGCTGGAACCTGATGGTAGGCCAAGGTGAGAGTTTTCAAAAGGTGGCCGAGCAGGTCGATTACTTCCGTACTGCCGTGGGCGAGGCGGGCGGCGACTATGAGCCAGGTCAAGTCACCGTGGCCCGGGCCATGTACACCGCGCCGAACAAGCAGCAGGTGCGCCAAGACGCCGAGGTGCCCTTCATGTGGTTCAAGCAGACCGGCAATGAGGTGGGCGCGCCCCCGGAACGCCGGGGCGAACTGCTGCCGGAGAACTTTGCCGAGTACCGGCGTCGGTTCTCGGCGGAGGCGGCCTTCGATTATGAGGCAATGACCGAGAATGTAATTCTCTTTGGCACGCCGGACAAGGTGGCCGAGAAGGTGGAACTGCTGAA
>MUCJ01000055.1 GCA_002816715.1 SAR202 cluster bacterium Casp-Chloro-G3
TAAAGGGCGATCTGGTGCTGGAAGTGCAAGGACTCCGCACCCAATTTGATACTCGTTGGGGTACCGTGAAAGCGGTGGACGACGTGAGTTTCAAGCTGCACCGAGGTGAAACCCTGGGTATTGTTGGGGAATCCGGTTCGGGTAAGTCGGTGACCATGCTCTCTCTAATGAGGCTGGTGCCTTCACCGCCCGGCAACATTGTGGGCGGCCGCATCATCCTGGACGGCCAGGACATCCTGGAGCTTTCTGAAGAAGAAATGGGCAAAGTACGGGGCCGTGTAATTGGCCTGATCCTTCAGGACCCCATGACCTCCCTGAACCCGGTCTTTACCATTGGCGATCAGGTTATGGAAGCCGTCCGTATCCACGAGCCACTTCCCAAGAAGACCGCTATGGCCAGGGCTATAGATATATTACGCAAGGTGAATATCCCCGCCGCCGCGACCCGGGTCAAAGATTATCCCCACCAGATGAGTGGCGGGATGCGCCAGCGAGTCGTGGGCGCCATCGGAATCTCCTGCCAGCCCTTGGTGCTAATAGCCGACGAGCCTACCACCTCTTTGGACGTGACAATCCAGGCGCAATACCTGAAACTGCTGCGGGAGATACAGGCGGAATCCAATCTCGCTATGGTCTTCATCACCCACGACTTTGGCATCGTAGCTAAAATGTGCGATCGGGTCGCCGTGATGTACGCGGGCAAGATTGTAGAAATGGGTAGCGTCCGAGACATTTTTAATAACCCGTCGCACCCGTATACCGAAGCGCTGCTGGCTTCAGTGCCCAAAATGAATGAAGACGTGACCCGTCTCTACTCCATTGAAGGCCAGCCACCCCTGCTCCACGAGTTGCCCCCAGGCTGTCCCTTTGCTCCCCGTTGCCAATACGTGATGGATCGTTGTCACCAGGAATATCCAGCCCAGTTCAACCTTAATCCAGACCATTACGCCGCCTGTTGGAGGCTAGCATGACCACGCCGGTAAGCCAGTTACATGACAACAAGAACGCCAACAGCAACCAGGTCGTGTTGGAAGCCATCGACCTCAAAAAACATTTCCCGGTCAGCCGGGGCCTACTTATTTCCCGGACTGTCGGTTGGATCAAGGCAGTTGACGGGGTGTCATTCCAACTCCACGAAGGCCAGACCCTGGGCCTGGTGGGCGAATCTGGGTGCGGCAAAAGTACGACCTCCAAGATGCTGCTGATGCTGGAGCGGCCGACCATGGGCAGCATCTTGTTTCATGGCGAAGACATCAACCAAGCCGACTCTACCAAACGCCGAGAGTACCGAAGCTCGGTACAAGCAGTCTTCCAAGACCCCTGGAGTTCGCTCAATCCCCGAATGCGCGTTCGGGACCTAGTTGCCGAACCAATGGTAATCAACTGGCAATTGTCCCGTGCCGAGATACTAGACCGGGTGGGTCAGATGCTCCAGGATGTCGGCCTGGGTGCCTACCACAGCAACCTTTACCCCCATGAGTTTAGCGGCGGACAGCGACAGCGGCTGGCCATCGCCAGGGCGTTGTCCTTGAACCCTTCGGTTATCGTTTTGGACGAGCCAGTATCCGCCCTGGACGTTTCCATTAGGGCGCAGATCATGAACCTGCTGAAGGACTTGCAGGAGGAGCATAACGTCAGCTACCTGCTTATCGCTCACGACCTGGCCACGGTGCGCTATATGTGCCACCAGGTGGCGGTGATGTACCTGGGGCAGATTGTGGAGTTTGCTGAGTCCAAACAGCTATTCGACAATCCCTTGCACCCTTACACCAAGGCGTTGATGTCGGCGGCCCTGCCCTCACATCCCGATATCCAGCAGGAGGAGACTATTCTTCCCGGCGAAGTGCCTTCGCCACTCAATCCTCCGGCGGGATGCCGGTTCCATCCCCGCTGCCCCGTCGCCATGGACCGGTGCGCGGTTGAGATTCCGGTGGAAAAAGAGGTGGAACCTGGACACCGCGTAGCCTGCCACCTTTTCTGAAGCCTACCGTAGAGGCGCACCGTATATTCTAAGAGCCTATTGTGGTGCGACAAGCTCACCTCGAGCGGTGGTAAACTCCTTATCCGCCCATATTGAGCTTGCCGAAGGATAACTTAATAGAATTTTTGGATAGGCTCTAACTATCATTTCGAGCGGGCGCACAGTTCCAAAGCAATTTCCCGCCAGGGAAGATATTGCTCCGCGCCGTTCGCTATTGCGCCGCTAATATCCCCAACTGAACCAGCCCGTTAGCTGAGTTTGGCTTACCTACGATATACGTCTTCTGGAGGTTCAGCCGACGGAAGACGTTCGTAAGCAATACTTAAGATTTGTTATGTCCGCGTAATTATCTTATTGGAAGATATTGACTGATGCTATGGCTTGGACAAACACTCACGATTTGCAGGATTGATTATTCTGGATTTTTGGGCCACCGGACTGCAAAACTCTGTTAGCCTAATCTCCCAGATTCAGGCCAATCAACCTCAACGAGCCATATGCCCATGCCTGCCAATTGGGCTAAGATGTTGATAATTCAAACCGGCACTTGCACCCCTGTCGTTACTCGGTGAGGCGCAAATCATGAGGCTATTGCTCTTGGTAGCTCGATCTTTAGTCACTATGCTCAGGCGGCGCAGCGTCGGATTTGGCGCATTGGTGGGCGGACTGTTGACTGCGCCATTGGTTGGCGTGATGTATCTGATCGATCAGGTGGCCGGGTTGCCCTTCGTTCCCTTCGCCCTGTTTGACTGGATCACGCGGGTGCTGCCTGGCCCGGTGGTTACCTTTGGCATTGACCTGATGATCGACGCGATGCGGTTGGTTGGGATGAGTGTTGCCGACGCTGCCAAAACCGCCGAGCAGGTTGCGGCAATATTGATGTTCCTCTTCGTAGGAGTGATCGCCGGTAGCATTTTCTTCCCCATCATGGAGCGGCGCAAGGCCGACCCTCGCCCTAGCTGGGGATTGATTATCGGGGCGGTGGTTGGCCTGCCCCTGATCGCGGTCAGCATCGCCGGGGGACAGTCAACGGCACACCCGGCGGTCACTTACATTGGGCTAATGGTTCTCTTCCTGGCTTGGGGCGTGGCGTTTATGCCCGCATATCGAGCGCAGATATCCAGTAAACCAGGCCCTTCATTGATTGAACCGATGATTGAACCGATTGCACCCGCGATAAATGAACCAGCGATTGAACCCGAATTCCGATCGGCACAAGGGATTAACCGTCGGCAATTTCTGATCAGGTTGGGCGCAACCACCGCCACCATCACCGTGGTCGGCAGTAGCCTTGGCGCAATGCTGGCCAGTCTCGAACGCCGACAAGCTGCCGACGCTATTGCCAGGTCTATGGTGACTGCAGCGATGGGCAACGGGTCGGCATTTCCCAATGCCAACGATCCGCTGGTGCCCGCGCCGGGCACGCGCTTGGAGTACACCGCAGTCAAAGATCATTACAAAGTTTTTCTCCGCACCGAACCAACGATGATTGACGGCGACACCTGGGTTTTACCAGTCGCCGGGCTGGTTGACAACCCTCTGGCACTGACTCTACCTGACATTCAGCGCAATTATGAATCGAGGAACCAGTATGTGACCCTCTCCTGTATTTCGGGGAGAATTGCCACTTCGTTAATCAGCACCACCTGGTGGACCGGGGTCAGTCTCCGGCAGATACTGGCGGATGCTCAGCCGCAGGCCGATGCTCGCTATCTCATAATCACTTCAGGGGATGGCTTTTATGAGACGGTCGATCTTGACCTGATTGCATCCGACGAGCGCATCATGCTCTGCTACGCGTGGGATGGCCAACCCATTCCCTTCGACCACGGGTTTCCTCTGCGCATCTGGTTGCCCGACCGATATGGCATGAAGCAACCGAAGTGGATCACCGGCATGGAAATCACCGACGAGTACCGCCCGGGTTACTGGGTGGAGCGGGGTTGGGACGAGGTGGCGCAAGTGAAAGCGACCTCGGTCATCGACACGGTTGCCGTAAATAACATCATCGAGGGTGGCGACCAGCGTGTAGTTCCGGTTGGCGGCATTGCCTTCGCTGGGGCCCGGGGTATCTCGAAAGTTGAGGTCAAAGTGGATGATGCACCCTGGCAACAAGCGCAGTTGAGGGCTCCTCTGTCCGAGACGACCTGGGTGATCTGGCGATACGACTGGCCCTTTGCCGAGGGAGATCACACCTTCGAAGTCAGGTGCACCGAAGGGGACGGTACGCCGCAGATTGAGGCGAAGGAGGGCAACCGGCCCAGTGGCGCAACCGGACTCCATCGCAAGAAAGAGGATTTTTAGGTTTTGGGCCAGGCCGGGCGAGGATGCGATGGGTTGTTCACGTTGCATCCTCGCCCGGCCAGACCAGAAATTAACCTTCGAAAGGCGTGGGCATCATCTCCACCGGGACTTCAATCAATGTTGGCCGATTACCAGCAATGGCGTCTTTGATCGATGCCTCAAGTTGATCGGGGCCTTCGGCCTTCATGCCCCGCGCTCCGTAGGCCTCCGCCAACTTCATGAAATCTGGGTTATGTAAATCTACCCCGATCGTCCTACCCTGGAATCGATTTACCTGGTCGCGCATGACGTTGCCGTAAGCGCTGTCGTTGAACACCACGACCACCGTGTTAATGCCATACTGCACCGCTGTCGCCAATTCTTGGGAGTTGAAAAGGAATCCGCCGTCCCCGGACAACGCCACCACGGCCTTGTCCGGCTGGGCCACTTTTGCTCCCAATGCCAGGGGGAACGCATAACCCAAATTACCGGAGTATGAGGACGTCAAAAAGGTCTTGGGTTCATACACCGGATAGAAACCCCGCGCGTAGTAGCCCATTTGCGTCATGCCGGAAATCAGTATCCCGTCATCTGGCACCGCTGACCGAACGGCGGCGATCAGGCTTTCCTGTGGTTCAACCCGTAGCGCGGTCTCGCGGCGGCGTTGTCGCAAAGCGTCAACTTCAGCGTGGCGGCTCTCCCGGCCGGGAATCACGCCGGATAATGCTGAACTTATACCCTCCAGGGTCGCTCGCGCATCCCCGACCATGCGAAAGGTGTTTTCGTAGTTTCTGCCTGCTTCTTCTTCATCAATGTCAATTTGCACCACCCTTTGCCCGTTCAGCCAAGCCGGATACGCCAGGCGGGTGCCAACGGCCAGTATGACATCAAAGTTGGGTGGCTCTTTGGCGATGGGGTCATTCCTCAAACGCTGCGCGCCCAAGGCCAGAGGATGCCGGTCAGAGATGGCTCCCTTGCCTTCTGCAGAGGTTATAACCGGAGCCTGCAATTGTTCGGCCACCCTTTGCAACGCTTGGGATGCCCCAGAGGAGATAACTCCTCCACCGGCCCAGATTAGCGGGTTGGCAGCATTTGCCAGAATTTCCGCACCTTGCTGGATTACGTCGCCAGGTGCGGCGGGTCGAGGATAGTCACCCGGTTCCACCAGGTCGATGTCTGCTACTTGGGCCAGAGTTTCCGGAGGGATTTCGATTTCCACCGGACGGGGTCGCCCGGTTTTCAAATAGTAGAAACTCTCGTGAACTGCCTCTGGAATCTCCGACGGGTCGATAATTCTGCGGGCAGATTTGGTAATGGGGCGAATGGTATCCAATTGGTCATTGATCTCGTGCAGCATCCCCCGGTTGGACCCGATGAGGTCTCTTTCAATTTGCCCGGAAACCACTAGAATCGGCGAAGAAGCCGAATAAGCGGTGGAAATTCCGGCGGCAGCGTTTAACAGTCCGGGGCCTGGCACCATCATTGCCGTCCCAATACCGCCACCCGCCCGGGAAAAGCCGTCGGCCATATAGGTCGTGGCCTGCTCATGCCGGGTGGTGATAAATCTAATCTCTGGTTGGTCGTATAAGGCATCCATAGCGTGGTAGAGCTGCACTCCGGGGAGGCCGAATATCACCCGGATGCCTTCCAGATAGAGGGACTTTACTAACGCTTGCCCGCCGGTCATCATTGGCATTGGTTATTCCTTATATCCTTATTCTATTCTTTGGTGGTTCCACAAATTTTGCGTAGGGGATTACACCCATATCGTCCAAAGTGCTTGGAATCTATCTCAAAACCCTGCTACTTGAAGGAGATTATCCTTCGACAAGCTCAGGACAGGCTTGTCGAACCATGTATCGAGATAGTTATTGAATGATGTCGCCGTCTCTAATTGATTAGCTGGGCCGCTGAATCAGCTCGACGCTAACTTCGTCGGGGGCGACTACGAAGGCTACCATGGAACCTGAAGGCATGGTCCAAGGCTCGCAGTTGAACTTCACCCCGTTGGACTTGAGTCGGGCGGCAAGTCCTGCCAAGTCATCGGTCTCAAATCCGAAGTGATCCAGACCGTAGCGCGGCTCGGTGGAGCCCGGCACCGGGTCTTCGCCCTCAGCCCGCCCTGAAATAGTCATCAGGTGCTGGCCGTTCAACTCCAGCTGGATTGACTTGGTGGTGGACAATGGCCGCTCCGAAGTGATCTTGGCGTCGAAATTGTCGCAATACCATTTGGCTGCGTTGTCTGGGTCTTGACTGCGGAAATGGAGATGGTTGTAGACGATTTTCACGGTTGCCCTCCAATATTAAATCGTAATCGGAATCAGGCGAAATATCGGGGCGTTTATTCCAGCAGAAACCCCTCATAACCGTTGGCCGCCACCTCCGCACGCTTGGCCCGCATGACTGGGGCGCTGTCTGGACTGGTGAGCAAGGCGCGGGCCTTACCGGGAATGTTCGCCCCGACAAACCAAGAGTCGGCCTGTGATCTGAGAATGTTGGTGCCGTCCTCGTTGACGTGCTTGGTCCATGCCTCTTCCGCCTGAGGCGAGGCGGCAATGCGCGTAAACTCATGATCGCGAACATAGGATATGCATTCGGTCACCCATTCTACCAGCGGCTCAGCGGCTCTGACGAAGTTGCCGACGGAGGCTGCATTGATGGTAAAGAGGTTGGGGAAGCCCGCGCTCTGGATGCCCATGTAAGTTCTTGGGCCTTTGGCGAATTTATCCTTCAGTGTCTGCCCGCCTTCGCCGTGAATATCCATCCGGTTCAACGACCCAGTCACGGCGTCATATCCCGTGGCAAAGATGATAACGTCCAGTTCGTACTCAGCAGCAGCGGTCTTGACGCCAGTGGGGGTGATGCGCTCGATCGGGGCCTCGCGCACGTCAACCAGCAAGACGTTATCCCGGTTATAGACTTCATAATAACCGCTCTCGCAGGGTAGACGCTTGGAGCCGAACATGTGGTCTTTGGGCACCAGCTTTTCGGCAACCACCGGGTCATTTACGCGCTCGCGAATCTTATTTCGGACGAATTCGGCGTAGTCCTCGTTGGCGGCCCCGGGGACCATCACGTCATGGAAATTGGCCAGCCACTTCTTAAACCCAGGCTCCGCCCATAGCCTTTCGTACTGCGCCAATCGTTCTTCCGGTGACACTTCCAGCGCCGACCGAGGGTCGAATTTGTGCATAAATGAGCCGGCGGTTTCGCTACACTTCTTGAATATCTCCGGGTAGCTGGCTTTAATCTCGCGCTGGGTCTCGGGGTCGATCGGGCCATTCCGGAGCGGCGCGCAGTAATTGGCCGTGCGCTGAAAGACGGTCAAATGGGCAACTTCCTTGGCGATCTCGGTGATGAGCTGGACACCGGTCGCCCCGGTGCCGATGACACCCACGCGCTTGCCCGCTAAATCCATGCCTGCTTTGGGCCAGCGGCCGGTATGACACCAATCGCCTTGGAAGCTGTCCAGCCCGGCAAAGTCTGGTACATAACCAGCGGACAGCAGACCAACCGCCGTGATCAAGAATTGGGCCTCTGCCCGCCTACCATCTTCCGTCTGAACCTGCCAACAATTTTTGCGCTCGTCGTAGACCGCCGAGGAAACACGGGCATTGAATTGGATGTCCCGGCGCAGGTCAAACTTATCTGCTACGTAGTTAAGGTAGCGCTCGTTCTCCGGCTGTCCGGAAAAATGCTCCTTCCAGTCCCATTCCTGCAGGAGTTCCTCTGAGAACGAATATCCGTAGGTATAACTCTCGGAGTCGAAGCGCGCCCCTGGGTAGCGATTCCAATACCAGGTGCCGCCAACTCCGCCACCTTCCTCAAGTACTCGAACCGAAAGTCCGAGTTCCCGCAAACGGTACAACTGATACAATCCGGTAACCCCGGCGCCGATGACGATGGCATCGTATTGTTCGGTCTCATCGATCATGTCGGTGCCGACTATTGAAGATTGCTGTCGAGAGGTTCCCATATAAATCCTCCTTGAGGCCTATGATCGGTGCCGGTTGTCATGGGGTATATTTTGGCCCTCATGCAGGCGGCTACCAGGATTTGTGGACTCCCCCGAGCTTCTTACGAAGGACGTCCTGTTGGGTCATTCTACCCCTTCGGTCGCCGGTCTACAATTCTGTCAGCAAGTAACTGGTCAGGAACAAGGTCGGTTCATGAATGGAACGATGTTGATTGCCCAGAGCGAAACCCTCTCGCTTTGACTAGGTTTAGAAGGCTCTCACTTAAATGCCGTTGCACCAATAGATGAATCTGCCCAGCATCTCCCGGTAATCACGCGATGTGAAGCCGTTTTGCCTCGGTGTGGCATGTGTTAAAATACTGTTCGGCTAACCGCAGAATGGGTATCTGGCTTTTATCCGTGGTCTCCCAGCTACTGGGTTTTCCCTTCAGGATAGGCAACTCCTTGATCGTGCGGCAAAAGTGCGTGATAAGGATGTACTGGGACTATAACGCTGGTGTGACCGGTCGGTGATTCGCGAATTCGCGTGGCATTCCGGATTCGCGCATCGGTGTTACACCAGAAAAATCGTAGTTAGCCAAGCACGGGCCGTTAGCTCAGCTGGCAGAGCACCGGACTTTTAATCCGGGTGTCGTGGGTTCGACCCCCACACGGCCCACCAATTTGTAGTACAAAGTTAAGGCTCCTGGTCTATGCCAGGGGTCTTTTTTGGCCATGCGCCACACCGTACAGGTGATCGAATTGAATCCCATCCTGAGGTCTACATCTTGCCACAAAATAATAAATCCTTAAATGCACCTGACGCCGGTAAAGGCCAATGAATGAAGCATCGTGCTGTAGGCAGCATCCCAACTCAGATTTAGAACCTTCCGGATTGTCTTAGTATTGGGGATGTTAACTTCATCCTTAATTTGGTGTCATTGCTGTTTGAATAAGCGGCCTAACCATACAACTTGACAACCTATATGCCACTTCATTCTAAACACATCTCGAATTTATGGTAACATTTCTTGAATTAGTGGCTTTCCATTCGTACCCGCTGCGCATCGCTTTGAGTAATAAGAAATTATCTCAAAACATTCTTAGACAGGCTCACAAAGTCATCATGGAGAATCTGGCGAGTCAGATTGCCCCTGCAATAAAAATGCGGAGGTATTTTGGCTAACTGTTTCTACCACTGTTTCCGCCATCGAGGAAAATGAATCGGAATGTTATCTTTGATCATATTAAACGCACATTTGTCGTATCTGGTGCGCTAACCTTACTGTTGCTCGCCGGTTGCCAGCTACCTGCAGGCGCAGATAGCTCCACTGCTTCAACGCAACGAGTACTGAAAATCCTTCAGTGGGAGCACTTTGTTCCCCGCTACGATGAGTGGTTCGATTCTTATGCTCAACAATGGGCGGAAGCGAACGGAGTAACTGTGGTCCTAGACCACGTGGCTGTCACCGAGCTCGGATCTGCTATTGCCGCTGAACTGGCCGCAGGCGAGGGACACGACCTAATTGAACACGTTATCTCCCCCTCTCGTTTTGAGCCAGACCTGTTAGACCTGACCGACCTGAATCAGGAGGCCCAGCGGAGATTTGGCGAGCAGGTCACGGTCTGTACCCGAAGCTCTTTCAATCCGCACACTGAGGTTTTCTACGGCTTCTGCCACGGTTGGGTGCCGGACCCGGGTGACTATCGGAGGAGCCTATGGGAGCTAACCGACATGGCTGAGGGCCCTGAGACCTGGCAGGAATTGCTGGAATATGGAGGAAGAATCAACCAGGAACTGTCCATCATGACCGGTATCGGGCTTTCGCCGGATTTGGACTCTAACATGGCTTTGCGGGCATTGCTATGGTCTTACGGCGCATCGGTCCAAGATGAACAGGAAAACGTTGCCATAAATTCTCCTGAAACGGTGGCAGCGATTGAATACATGGGAAATCTCTACAGCAATGCCATGACCGACGAAGTG
>MUCJ01000056.1 GCA_002816715.1 SAR202 cluster bacterium Casp-Chloro-G3
CCCTCTTGTACAGATACGAGTGATGGGTTCAGAGGAGCGATTTTCTGCCGATACGCGGGGTCGAATTGCCATAATTAGAATTGCTGAATCCAGTGCAATCCGGGGCCGCACGGTCGTCTAATTTCCATTGTGGCTGATCCAGGTCAAAAATGGCGGGGGCTTTGGGTGATTGGGCAGGTAAAAATTGGTGAACGATTCAAGAAGAGTAGATTTTCTCACCAACCTGCATATAGAACTTTGGATTTGCTGTGCGCTTCCTAACGCCTGTGTTGTCGATACTAAAACCCCCTTGTATAATTGGCGAGGACTAACGTCCAACGCCCTGGCTAGTGGTTGGGCCGTTGCGCTATTGGATTCTGGAGATTGTTCTGTTGGCAGGTGTAAATGGCCCAAAATTATGACCTGGTGGTGATCGGCGCCGGGCCCGGCGGGTACGTAGCCGCCATACGCGCTGCTCAACTGGGCCTGAAGACGGCTATCATAGAGCGGGAAGCCCTTGGTGGGGTTTGCCTCAATTGGGGGTGCATCCCTAGTAAGGCTCTGCTCAAGAACGCTGAGGTTCTCTCTTATTTCCACCGCGCTGAAGAGTTTGGCCTGCACTTTGACAACTTTCACGCCGATTATTCGGCGGCCATTGAACGCAGCCGTAAAGTGGTTGATCGCAACGTCAAGGGCGTGGACTATCTGCTGCGGAAAAATCAGGTAGACCATATCTCTGGCACCGCTACCCTCAAAGGAAACGGCGGAGTGGAAATTTCTCCGGAGGGTCAGCAGCTAAACGCCAAAAACATAATTGTCGCCACCGGCGCGCGTCCCCGCAGTATTCCGCCCTTGCCGGTAGATCAGGAACGAATCATCACCAGCCGGGAATCCATCCTGCTCCGGGAGTTGCCCAAGTCGATTGTAATTGTTGGTGGCGGGGCCATTGGCGTGGAGTTCGCCTACCTGTACAAAATGTATGGTGTTGAGGTGACGGTGGTGGAACTGCTCCCGCGCCTGGTGCCCAACGAAGACGAAGCTATCAGCCGTCAGTTGGAACGGTCTTTCGCCAAACAGCGGATCAATGTTGTGACTGGGGCCAGGGTTACTGGCGCGGAGTACCGCCCCGATGGTCTGACCGTCAAGCTGGAAAAGGATGGCGTGGAGCAGTCCATCGATTGCGACAAAGTGCTGACGGCCATCGGTATTCAGGCCAACAGCGACGGCCTCGGTTTAGAGGAACTGAGTATCCAAACCCAGGGCGGCTACATCCAGATTGACGACCAGATGTCCACCAATGTTCCGGGAATCTACGCGATTGGCGACGTTACTGGGAAGCTAGCCTTGGCCCACGTGGCGTCGGCGCAAGGTGTCGCCGTGGCGGAGCATATCGCCGGGATGGAGACCCAGCCGCTGGATTACACGTTGATGCCTCGTGCCACCTACTGCCAGCCCCAGATAGCCAGCTTTGGCCTGACCGAAGCACAGGCTAAAGAGCAGGGCTATGACGTGAAAATTGGCGAATTCAATGTACGGGCCAACGGCAAGGCGATGGCGATGGGTGAGATTGATGGCCTGGTGAAGCTGGTGGTGGACGCCCGTTATGGCGAGATCTTGGGTGGGCATATGATTGGGCCAGAAGTCACCGAGTTGTTGGGCGAGTTGTCCCTGACCAAGCTGTTGGAAGGCACTACGTTGGAGTTGGGTTGGGCAGTGCATGCCCACCCAACCATATCTGAGATGTTGAAAGAGGCCGCGTTGGCCGCCCAAGGCCGGGCGATTCATATGTAGTCGGCGACCTCAAAAATCTGCTAATTGCAGGTAATCACCTTAGACAAGCTCAGGAATAGCAGATATGCAATCTGTCGCTCCTAGCGGTGAATTCGTGGCCGCTCGCGGTGAATCTGTGGGCGCTCGTGGTGAGCTTGTTGAACCACGTTTTGAAATAGATTATTAGTGGTAGCATGTCTGGATAGTCTTGCTACGCCGGACGTTGCATATCCTACGGTCATAGCGGGAGGCAATTTTGGCAACCAACATAGTTATGCCTAAAATGGGTTACGACATGCGCGAAGGCACCGTAGTCCGCTGGCACAAAAAAGAAGGGGAAACTGTCGCCAGAGGGGAAGTGCTGGCTGACATCGAGACCGACAAGGCTACCGTCGAGTTTGAGGCTTATACCAATGGTGTGCTGGGCAAAATAGTCGCCGCGGCGGGCGTGGTCGTTCCGGTTGGCGAACTGATCGCGGTAATAACTGCTCCCGGTGAGGATGTGCCGGACAACCTGCCTGCGTCGAAAGCAGGACCGATATCTGCGGCAGTTAGCGCGGCACCCAGTGTTTCTCAAATCGTGGATTCGGCCAGGGCCGCCACTCCGGGAGAGGTGCGAGCATCACCCATCGCCCGGCGTCTGGCTCGGGAACGTGGGGTTAATCTAGATGACATAACCGGCACCGGCCCGGGTGGTCGCATCGTCGAGAAGGATGTGCTGGAATATACGCCCTCGGCAGCGCCTCCTACTGCTCAGGCTTCGTCTGCCGACCCGAATACTCAGTCACATCTGGTCGAACTCAGCCGGATGCGTCAGGCGATTGCTCGAGTGACGGCGGACAGCAAGCGGGATGCCCCCCATTTCTACGTCACCGCCGAAGTTGATATGACCAAGGCAATGAACCTGCGCCGCGACATCAACGAAGCCATCCCTAGCGAGAGTCGGGTTACCGTCAACGACCTGATCGTCAAGGCGGCGGCCATCGCACTGGCCAAGCACCCCAAATTTAATGCATCCTTCCAGGGTGAATCTCTGCGAATGAATGCCAGCATCAACATTGGCATCGCCATTGCGCTGGAGGCGGGGTTGATGGTGCCTGGCATCGGCGACTGCGCGGGCAAGAGTTTGCGGGAGATTGCCGCTGGCAGCAAAGACCTGATTGAACGGGCCAACAGCGGCCACCTGCGCAACGAGGAGTACAGCGAGACTACCTTCAGCGTAAGCAACCTGGGCATGTACGATGTGGAAAGTTTTGCGGCCATAATTTACCCGCCCCATGCGGCGGTGCTGGCGGTAGGCACCGTCAAAGAACAGGCGGTGGTGCGCAACGGCGAGCTGTCGGTGGCCCTTACCATGAAAGCCACCCTGTCCACCGACCATCGGGTGGCCGACGGCGCGGAGGCGGCTAGATTCCTGGTGGAAATTAAGAACATTCTGGAAAACCCGGTGACTTTGTTACTCTAGGCTGGGGTTTCCCTAAAATCAGACAAAGTAGTTGGAGGTACCGATGGCTCGTTTGACCGGCGGTCAGGCCATAGTAGAATCGCTCAAAGTCCAAAATGTGGATACCGTGTTCGGCATCATATCCATCCATACTCTGGACCTGTTCGATTCCTTATTTGACAATCAGGATGCCATCAAGTTCGTTGGCGGCAGGCTAGAGTTGGGCTGTTGCTATATGGCCGACGGTTATTCCCGGGCCACTGGCAAGCCCGGTGTGCTGCTGACCAGCACCGGCCCGGGCGCAGCCGACTCAGTGGGCGCGATGGGGGAGGCTTATTTTTGCAGTTCATCAGTGCTTCAGATAACCACCAACGTGGAGCAGGAATTCATCGGAAGCGGCAAATTGGTTACCCACGAGACCAAGGACCAATTGGGTATGTTCAACGCTGTCACCGACTGGAACGCCCGAATTAACCAGGTGGAGTCGATTCCCGACCATCTGGTGGAGGCGTTCCAACGGTTCCAGGAACGTCGACCTCGCCCAATTGCACTGGAGATTCCCACCGATTTGTTGGGGCAGGAGGCCGAGGTAGAGGTCTTGTTGCCTCGGGAGCCGAAGATTCCCCAGGGCGACCCGGCTCGAGTCGAGCAGGCGCTGCAGGCTTTGCTGCAAGCGAAACGACCCTTGATTGTGGTCGGTGAAGAAGTCCAGTCCCAGGGCGGTACACAGGAAATTATTCAGTTGGCTGAGCGGCTGGGCGCGCCGGTAGTAACCACCGACGGGGCCAAGGGGGCGTTTCCCGAAAGCCACCCGTTGTCGCTCGGCACTTCTTTGGGTCGGCGCATCTGGGGCGAAAACCCGGTGCAGGACTGGGTTGGCTCCTGCGACGTTTGTCTGGTGTTGGGTTCTACGCTGCCCTACCGTTCGACGGTTGGGGTTGACTTGAAGCTGCCCCCGAAGCTGATTCACGTCCTGCTGGATGAAGAATCCATTGGCAAGAACTACGAAACGGCCATCCCCATTGTCGCTAATTCTCAGGCAGTGGTGGTTCAACTGCTGCAGGGCATCGGGAATCGTGACGTCAGCAAGGGAGAGGACTACCGTAGGGAGATTGAGTCGTTAAAACAGCAGACCTATGATGTGTTGAAAAGTACCTGGGGCAACGAACTCCGCACCTTCGAAGCGATGCGTTCGGCGACTCCCGGAGACACCATTTTCAGCCTGGACGCCACCGTTCCGGCCAGCCGGGCGGCGCGCTGTCTATCGATAGATCAACCCCGCCAGTTCATGTATCCCTGGGGGTGGGCCGGGCTTGGGTTCGCCTTTCCGGCGTCGGTGGGAGCCAAGGTTGGCAAGCCAAACAGCCCGGTGGTCTGCATTACCGGCGACGGCGGCTTTCAATATAATGCCCAGGAATTGGGCACTTGCGTACAGTATGGGATTAGCCCCATTGTGCTAGTATTCAACGACAACGCTTGGGGCGTGCTCAAGGACTATCAGCGCGCGCGGTTCAGCGACCGGCTGATGGCCACCGATCTGGTGAATCCCGATTTCATCAAGCTGGCCGACTCCTACGGCATTGAAGGAACCCGGGTTAATACGGTTGATGAGTTGACCAAGGCTCTGGGGAAAGCGGTGCCGTCTGACCGGGTGCAGTTGATTGAAGTCTCGATGCCTGATGGATTTGGGGCGTTCGTCTAAGCAGCCCTCCGTAGATTATAGGACGCTGAAGGAGTAATTGGTTGTCAACTCCCGACACCAGGTCAGTGGGTCTGCGCCGCCGGGTATACCCTCTGGACGCCCGCAAACTGTCCGAGGAGCAAATTGCGGTCGCTTTCGCGATGACCTCCCGGCGTCCGGAACCCTTCGATGTGATTGCTGAGCAGGTAAGTCAGGAGAAGGCCGCAGATTTCCACGAGCGGTGGGTATTGGGCTACGGTCATGCCTCGGTCGCCGAGCATGCGGTGGTGCATCTGGCCGTGGAGAACGTGTCCCGGCTGGCCTGCGACGCTCTGGAAGACAACCGCCTGGCCTCCTACACTGAGAAGTCGTCCCGCTACCAGGTACTTCCAGAGGGCAGTTACTACTTCCCCGCCGAGCTAAACGCTCAACCGGGGTTGGGTGAAGAATACCGCCGAGTCTGCGACCATCTTTTCCGCAGCTACCATCAAATTATTGACGGATGCATGGCCCATCTCAGGCAGGTTGACCGGCGATTGGAGAAGGAGCGTGAGTCGGCTTACAACATGCGGCTGAGTCGCATCGCTACCGACCACTGCCGGGCAATTCTGCCGGCGGCCACACTGACCAACGTGGGCGTCACCGCCAATGCCAGGATGCTGGAGCATGCAATCTCCAAGCTGTTGTCCTCGGAGTTGGCGGAGGAACGTGACCTCGGCATTGAAATACGCGACCAGGGTCGTGAAATTACCCCAACCTTGATCAAGTACGCCGAGGAAAACCCTTATTTGCGGCAAACCGCCCAGCGACAGCAGGAGTTGTCGGCGGAGATAGAGTCGCCCAGAGAGGGATTGCCCGGTAACGGCAAAACCGACCAAGTCAGCGCCCGTTTGTTGGCCTGGGATTCCCAAGCTGAGGAAAAGCTGGCGACGGCCCTGCTGTACCAGCAATCCGGCATGGACTATGAGACTGTCCGACAGAAAGTGGCGGCGATGGACTCTGCCCAGCGGCAGGGTATCATTGATGCTTGTACTGAGAGTCTTGGTCCCCACGACGCGCCCGGTCGAGAGTTTGAACTGGTCAACTACACCTTCGAGTTCCTGATGGACTACGGTGCATACCGGGAGTTCAAACGTCACCGGATGCTGTCCTACATCCCCCAGCCTTTGACAGTGGTTAACGGTCACAGCACACCAGGGGTAATCGCTGAGGCCGGTCTGACTGATGACTTCCAGACCGGAATGGCGTTGGTGGAGCAGGGGTTCCAAAACATCGCCGAATTTTCTCCGCTGGTGGCCCAATATCTGGTGACTCACGCCCACTACCGCCGGGTCTTGGTGCAGATGAATCTGCGGGAATGCTACCATCTGTTCAAGCTGCGCACATCCAAATTAGCCCACTTCGCGATCAGGGAGCCGATTCTAGAGGCCATGAAGCTGGTTGTCGATGTACATCCACAACTGTTCCGGCATCTGCGTCTGCGGGATTATCCTGATTGGTGGCCATTCCCCACGGCGTGAGCAAGTGAACATCGGCCATTCACTTTAGACCAGTCCAATTGCTGCCATTAACTTCTTACCCACGACTCTGCTTGCCCCTCTGTTATATGATTGGTGAAACATTAGGGAGGCAAGCTAATGTCGTTGAAACCATTCATATCCTTTGAGCAGGCACAAGCTGCCATGAAGGCGATTATTGAAGATGTAACCAAGCCCGGCGGGATGCCGGTCGCTGTCTCGATAGTTGATGACGCCGGTAACATGGTGGCCTACGCCCAGATGGACAATGTGCGCCTGTACGCTCGGCGTCATGCTTTTCGCAAGGCTTATACCGCCTCAGTGATGGGTATGGACACCGGCCCGCATGGCGAACAGTTAAAGGAGCGGGGCCGCACCGTCAGCGACTACGGCGACCCCAACCTGACTCCCGGCATTGGCGGGGTGGTCGTGCGCTCCAGAGACGGAGTGATTATGGGTGGCATTGGTGTCGGCGGATGGCTGGAGCGGGATGAGGAATTGGCTAAGATCGGTCTTAACGCCATGATAGTTGAATAATACAAGAAGGTCTGGTACTGAGTGGGCTAAAAAGGCTATTTGACATAATCAGTCTAGCGTTCGTACCTGCTTAGCAAAGATCATGAATCCCACCGCGATCACCAGACTGCCCCCGGCCAACACCGATAGGGTCAGGGCTACGTCGGTAAACTGCACGACCAGGCTGATTACAAACACGGCTAGCGGAATAAGCCCATGATCCAACTGATAAACGCTGGTTACTCGGCCCCTTAATTCGTCGGGAACCAGCGTTTGAATCAGGGTTGAGTTGCCCACCCTGAAATGAGTCTGCGCGAATCCTAACAGCAGGAACATGGCCATCGTCAAGGGCAGCCACGGCACTTGGGCCATGACCAAGATGGCCGCCGAACCCACTATTATTCCAATTATCATGCTCCGGCCCTTGCCTAGTTTGAACCCCACGGAGGCGATCAGCATGGTGGCGATCACCCCGCCAACGCCCATTATTGACAGCAATAGTCCACCCAGTCCCTCGCTGCCTTTTAACACGTCAGAAATGAACACCGGCAGCAGGAACACCAACGGTTGGAACACAAAATTGGGCAAGAGACTGATGAGCATCAGGTGCAGAATTATCCGCGTCTTCCAAATATAGGCTAAACCCTCCTTCATGTTGCCCCACACCGATGCCGCTAGGGCGGTGGATGCAGATTGATACGGCGTGCGCATGGGGAACATGATGGCGGCCACGCCCACGTACGCGCCCGCTTCAAGAAAGAAATTCCAGTTGAACCCTCCCAGAACCTCAATGAGCACTCCGCCCAGAGCCGGTCCCAGCAATCGGGTGCTGGTTCTGGTAGTGGCGTTCAAGGCCATGGCGTTGGGCAGCGATGAGCGGGGAACTACATTGGGTATCAATGCCTGACGCACCGGACGCACCATTGAGTGGAGTGCCCCGGTCACCGCCACGTATACGAAGAGGTGCCAGACTTGCAGCGGTCCGGCGTACGGTCTGGCGTTCAGGTCGGTCGAGGCAACCAGTATCGCAAAGACAACGGCCACGGCAGCCAGGCAGATCTGGGTGATGCTCATTAATTTCCGGCGATTGATACGGTCGGCCAAGACGCCAGCCCAGGGGCCTATTATCAGCACGGGTAGGGTGCGAATGCCGACAACTGTGCCGGTCAGGAGCGCATTGCCATCGGTGAGCCGTAACATCAGCCAGCCGACGGTGAGAATCTGGAGCCAGTCGGCGGTGTTAATCAGAAAGTTGCCAGCCCACAAAAACCGATAGTCGCGGTAGTATAGGGACTCAAAGGTGTTGAAACGCCCTGAGGGCCTGGGTTGGGGTTGGCTGGCTGAGGAATCGTCAACCGGAGGCTGGACTTGTTCCTGGTCAGCTTCGCCGGGTCTTTGGGCCAATATTCCTCCAGTTAGGCATTGGGGCTGGTGCGTGCCCGTGGGGAATCAAACTGCATAACGAATATAGGTTGGTTAGTCGGCGTAATGGAACACCCGCGAGAGAACCCTTGCGCCTCTAACGAAACAAGACCTGAACCGAGGGATAAGAATAATCATGTGGAGGCTTATGGGTCGGAGCAGTCTCGGGTATAGCCGCAGTTGAGGCACTGAATCTTGCAGTGTCGCTCTATGGTGCGGCCACCGCAAACCTCGCAGACCGGATCATGGGCATTTGCTGGCCGGGTTGGGGTGGTGCCTGAATCTGGATGTACCGCGCTCATTGACGATTACCATCCTGCTGGTTTGTGCTGGCCACTAGTATACCAGCCCATCGTCGCCGGGCCAACCCGCGGATTGTACCGGAAGAGTTAGAACTGGAGGAAGCGGGAGAGAATTGGTGGAATTGTCCTGACCGCTTGCTCGGCTATCTAGGATAGTCGGCAGCCGGAATTTTACTGCGCAACACCATCTCCCCCGGATTGGCGCTGACGCCCGCCTGTTCGTCTACGGTCAAGTTTACCCAATCAAAGGTAAACACCGGTTCTGGCGGGGTCAGGCTCAATGTTCCCCACCCGGAAGCGTCCACCTGAACCTGTCCCATGAGAATACGGCTGCCTCTTCTGGCCAGCCAAAGATTGTATGTCCGAAGAGGCGGGGGTTGCTCCATGTTGGCGACCATCAGCACCGCTCGATTCCCCCGTTCCGCTATCAGCAATACTCCCTCGGAATTTCCCGATCCACTGGGAGGTTCCAGAATCAAAGGCTGGGTATCGGAGTATACACTCATGAAGCTGGCCACTTGCATCTGATGCATTGTGCTGACCAGCTCAGCATCATGGATCTCCGCCTGGTCCAAGCGTGCCGCTAGGGCGGAGTTTTGCTGGGCCAGTCGTTGGGCCTGGGCGGTGGTCTGACCCAATTGGGCGGTTACGGTGGAGTTATCTTGAGTTAGCTGGTCAACCCGACCAGAGACACGGAGATTCATTATTAATGAGACGCTAAACAGACCAATCACAATGGCGGCGGCCAGCGGAAGCGCCCAAGCACTGGTGTTTATTCTGCGGGAGTTCTTGATTGCGGGACTCTGAAGGATTAGTGAATCGACTTCAGACGATGGCAACGAAGCCAGGATCTGCATACCCAGATGAATTGGCGGCGCTTGCTGTGCCACTGACAAACCCAGCAATGCCGTAGCTTGCTGCAAACGCGCCACAATACCCTGGCATTGAGCGCAAATGCCCAGGTGGGCCTCGACCAGGGATGCTTCGTCCTCGGTCAGGGCGTCTAGAGCGTAACCTTCTAGCAACTCCTCAGGATGGGAGTTATTTTCAGAGCGGTTCTGTAACATCTTCTTCTAGTTCGACTCGCAACTTCTGCATTGCCAACCGCACCCGGGTCTTTACCGTGCCCAAGGGCTGGTTCAGTCTGCTGGATATCTCCGATTGAGAGTAGCCTTCAAAATAGGCCAACATGATAACTTCGCGTTGTGCCTCGGGCAGTGCCGCCAAGGCTTTCATAATTCGCTCCCGCTCCAGGTTGAGCACCGCCAGGTCGTCGGTGGCCCGATGCCCGGACGGAAGCAGGTCCAGTGTTTCGTAGTCCTTGGGGTCGGTCAGGTTAATGTTCCGACGCCTGGACCGGATGATGTCGATCACCTTATGGTGGGCGACACTCATAATCCATGCCTTGGGTTCCCCGCGATCTGCTTTATAACTGCCGCATTTTAGCCAGATATTGAGGAATAGTAATTGCTCAACCCCCTCCTGTTTCTGGTAATCCATCCTATTGACAGGGGCAGGTTAAGCGTCGGATAGTTAAGGCATCAT
>MUCJ01000057.1 GCA_002816715.1 SAR202 cluster bacterium Casp-Chloro-G3
GGGTGAGGGCTGGCCGCACAATTAAAAGTCGCAGAGGTGAGCCGGGGCAACTGCAAAATCGCTTAAAGTCCGCTCGTGGTTTGGCAATCCTGTCCCCCCTTATTTGGTTAGAGAGCAGCCAACACAGTGCCATGTAATTAGCCATATTAGTAGAAGGAGCCTTTTTAATACCGTCTCAAGACCTGCGGCACTCCCTCCAATTGGCTCGCCCCGGACTCTGTTCGACGGCCTCTAAAGCTAAGGGCTAATATTATTTTAATATAATTTTAAAAATCGTCTAAAATGGTCGTTCTAACTAGTTGACACGGTCTTGACAGGATTGATAAGTTTTGGCTAGTGAGTGGGTAGAGGGGTTGGGTGGTAGGGACTACGGGTCTCCCCTTCTTCAATTACCGGTCTGGCTGAGATGTACTTCAGCGACAGCGCCGGTCTGGATCGGCTAAGCCCCAACCCTTGGGGGGCAGTCGAAAAGATATCCAATGGGCGCAACTTGGCTGATTGGCAGACGGTCACCACGGGCAGGGTATTTTAATCACTACTCAATACCTAAGGGTATACCTATGCCTTTCGACAGCCGCGCCCGGATTTAGTGGACAGAGAGTGAGGTGCTCCTTTAACGGTTTGGTGTCTCTCGCAGCAACCATTAATAAAGGCTTCGGATGTGAAGCAGTCGAGGCAGGTACAGTAGGCCCATTCTTTGGGTTGGATGCCAAGATGGAAGAACTAGCTTTTCATCAACCGGTGTTGTTGCGGGAGACAGTGGAGCATTTGGCGGTGAGGCCGGGTGGTGTGTATGTGGACGCTACGGTAGGTGAGGGGGGGCATGCTTCTTCAGTCCTGCAGGCGTCGGCTCCACAAGGTGTGGTGTTGGGTGTTGATCGAGACCCTCGCTCTTTGTCCCGAGCACAGCAACGATTGGAAGAGTTCGGCGAACGGTTCATTGGAATTCAGGGCAACTATGCAGATGCCGTTCAAATGGTGCAGTCCCGAGGCTTTAATAAGGTAAATGGGTTTTTGTTGGACTTGGGGTTTTCTTCTAGACAGGTAGATGCCGAAGGTTACGGGTTCAGTTTCCAAAGGGACGAGCCTCTGGATATGCGCTACGACCCGGTGGGCCAGGCCGTGACCGCCGCCGACATGGTCAATACCTACTCGGAAGAAGAACTGGTGCGCCTTCTCTTTGAATATGGAGAAGAATCAAGGGCCAGAGCAGTGGCCCGAGCCATTGTCCGAGAGCGTCCGATTAATACTACGGGTGAATTGTCGGCGCTGGTAGCCCAGGTTATCCACCCAGGAAAGGGTCGCAGAGTTAATCCGGCAACACGGGTGTTCCAGGCGCTCCGCATCGCGGTAAACGATGAGTTGACCAACGTCGAGTCGGGTTTGGCCGCCGCTATTGAGTTACTAAATGAAGGCGGTAGGTTGGCAGTCATCAGCTACCACAGCCTGGAGGATCGCCTGGTGAAAAATACGTTGGTACTTGAAGCGACCGGGTGTATCTGCCCGCTGGAACTGCCAGTGTGCGTTTGTGAGCATCAACCGACGTTGCGAATCGTAAATCGCAGGATTATTCGGCCAGCCGCCGAAGAAGTTTCGGCCAACCCTCGCAGCCGGAGTGCCCGGATGCGAGTAGCGGAGAGAATATGACGCGACAACAACCACCGGTGGCAGGATCGATCACCGCGCTTACCTTTCCATTGGGAGCAACTGGGAGCAACCGTTGGGAGCAACTGGGAGCAACCGTTATCGGCAGTCGACGGAATGGCGATACGCGCCGACCGTTTTTCCCGCTGCCCCATTGGGTTAGCTGGTCGTTGGGCAGCACAGGAGTCAGAAGTCTGGGATTCGTCGGCAACTGAGTCCCCTTCCTGTTGAGTTTTCGGCAACAACAAATATGAGCCTGAATAGGCTTAAAGGACGGTCAAGAATTGGCTAAGGAAAATTTCTACACAGCCGTCGATATTGGGACCAACAAGGTCTGCGCGATTTTGGCCCGGGTAGGCAGCGAGGGCGAGCTGAAAATCTTGGGCACTGGTATAGCTCCCTCACAGGGGGTGCAGAAAGGCCGCATAGAAAGTATTAATGAGGTAAAAGCGGCAGTAGCGGCATCACTTGAGGAAGCCCAGCGCTATGTTGGACGGGAGGTTGTAACGGGAGTGTATGCCACCATCAGCGGCACCCACATTTCCTGTCTGAACACCAAAGACGAACTCCGGGGATTTGAAGACCTGGACGGCGTCACTTCGCAGCAGCTTCACCACTTGATCCAATCTTCGTTCCCCCATGTGGATGCTACTCAGGAAGTGCTGCACGTTATCCCCATTGGATACGAAGTTGACGGTCTAGCCGGCGTGCGTAATCCCACCGGTCTGCACGCCACCAATGTCCAACTGGAATCCCATGTGGTGTTGGGCGATGCCACCACCATTAAAAACACGGTGAAAGCCATTGAGGGGGGCAAGGTTGCGGTTAACAGCCTGGTGCTCCAGTCCCTGGCCTCAGCGGAGGCTACCCTCACCGGGGACGAACGCGAAATGGGAGTAGTATTGGTCGACATCGGAGCTGGAACGTGTGACGTGTCAATCTACCGCGACGGTCAACCCTGGTACTCCACGGTTTTACCGGTGGGTGGTAGCCAGTTGAGTCGTGACCTGGCAGTGGCATTGCGGGTTCCCTACCACATAGCTGAAGAAATCAAGGTCAAATGGGGACATGTTATGCCGGAGCTGATTCGAGCGGATGAGGAGGTGGTAATACCAGGAGCCCAGGGCCAACCCAAGCGGGTGGTCAAACGTCGGGGACTGTGCGAGCCGCTGCACCAGCGCATGATAGAAATGTTGAAACTGATCATGCTGCGGGTCAGTCAGGCTGGACTGCGACAGTTACCCACCGGAGGATTGGTCATAACCGGCGGCAGCGCTGAAATGGCTGGACTGAAGCAGTTGGTAGAGAGCAATCTGGGCGGGCGCGTCCGCATTGCTTACCCCGATGGCATCGTGGGATTGCCATCGCAGTTGCGCAAACCGGCTTTCTCCGCCGGAGTAGGAGCATTGCTCTGGGGGATTAAGCATCAAGGGGAAAAGCGCACTTACCAGAACGGAGAGAAAACTCTTTGGGGTTACAAGTCGCTGGCCCGACGATTCGGTCGGTCCAAAGAGCGAGTCACCAGGTAAGTGTCGGCAATATGCTACAGCTTTAATCCAATACGGCCCGGTTTCAATAAGAGTCAAAAGAGTAAATTGAAGCCAAGCGGCAGTGGCCGCTTCTGGATTAAGCGATAGCGTAATTATTGGTAGCTATTATTGGTAGATATTAATAGAACATCAAATCTTGCGGAGGATCAGACTATGGTACTAGACAACTCAGCTTCCTGGGAACCACGCGGCGATTTTTCAGAGCAGTCCAACCTGGTGCCGGAGATTGCGCGGGGCGTCCCCATGATCAAGGTATTGGGCATTGGTGGCGGCGGAAGCAATGCCGTCAGTCGGATGTACAAAGAAAAGCTACCTGTAGTGGAATACTATGCACTGAACACCGACGCCCAGCACCTGTTCCGGTGCGACGTCGCCCATCGCATCGCTTTGGGCCAGAACCTGACCCGTGGCCTAGGGTCGGGCGCCCAACCTGAGCTGGGCCGTCAGGCTGCCGAAGAGTCGCGATCCGAAATTCAGCGGGCCGTAGAAGGCGCTGACATGGTGTTCCTGGCGGTAGGAATGGGCGGTGGCACCGGCACTGGTTCCGCGCCGGTAGTGGCCCAAATCGCCAAAGAAGCTGGCGCTCTAACTATTGCTGTGGTCAGCCGTCCCTTCTCCTTTGAGGCCGCGGCCCGCCGCAAGAACGCGGAAGAAGGCATTGCCCGACTCAAGGACCACGTCGATACTCTCATCACCATCCCCAATGATCGTTTGCTGGAACTGAATACCAACGAGGACCAGCCCTTCACCTGGGAAGACGCTCTGAAGATGGCCGACTCAGTGCTGCACCAGGGCATTCAGGCGATAGCTGAGGTTGTTACCGTTCCTGGCGAGATCAACGTTGACTTCGCCGATGTCAAGACCATTCTCAGCGGCGCCGGCCCGGCCTGGATGGCCATTGGCCGTGGTAAGGGTGCGAACCGGGCCGCCGACGCAGCCAAGATGTGTACCCGCAGCCCCTTGCTGGACATTGCGATGGAAGGAGCCCGGCGCGTGCTGTTCGTCATCACCGGCGGCAACAACCTTACCCTACAGGAAGTCCAGGACGCTGCCAAGGTCATTGAGGACATGGCCGACCCGGATGCCAACATCATCTTCGGCACCAGCCGCGACCCCAGACTGGATGACGAGATCAAGATGACCATGGTAGCCGCCGCGTTCCCGGTGGTTCAGGACAACCAGCGGATGCGGGAGGCCGAACTCCAGCGACTGCTACAGGACGTATCTCCCGATACTGAGGAAGAGATGGACGTGCCCAGCTTCCTGCGCCGCCAGTCTGGAGGCAAACGAGGATTTTTTCGATAACCCAGATTTAGAAGGTGTTTAGGTCGTGCATCCCTTTTTATAAAGAAGGGAAACCGGGAACCTGAACACCATCAAAATTCAACTAAGACTTACCGTCGCAGAGGACGCTGGCCGGCTCGAAACAAAGTGAGGATTGGGTGTGAGTGAAATGGTAAATTTCGAGCCAACTATATTGATTTATGTCGATGCAAAGCCAGCGTCCTCTGTGGTAATATTCCTACTGAGTGGTTCCCAAACTTAGTGGTTCCCAAACTTGAGGAATATTCTCGGAGGCCTGACCGGACTAATCCCGTTTTTCATCAGTTAACCACCTAAGGCGCCGAGAACCTGCTTGAGGCCGTCCCTAACCGGGGCGGCCTCTCTATTTTTACCGCACCCACTTGCCCATGTGCCTCATCTAAACTAACAAGAATCTATCTTGAAACCGCAGAGACACCAAGTCCGCAGAGATTATTCTGGTTGCTTTTGTTCCACTCTCAGCGTCCTCTGTGCCTCTGGTGAGTATAGCCATAGAAAGGCAGGAGTTGGTAAATCCGTCAGCTTTGGCCCACCTCCTGATACATGAATGGCTCAGATACAACCCCTACTATTGCACCCGCCTCAGTCTGAAAACTAACCCCCAAAAACCCGCGAAATCCTGCGGAAATTTCGTATTGACATTGTTCTGGCCCGACTCATACAATCGAACTACCACAAGTTGTAGTGCCATCAGCAATTAGTACAGCATTTGGTATTTCTTAAATAATTTTAAGAAAAGTATAAGAAAAGGTGGAGTAATGCGGTGTCAGTTCTGCGGACACCCCGACTCAAGAGTGACCGACTCTAGGGAAGTGGAGAGCGGTATCCGGCGGCGGCGCGAGTGCCGTCAGTGCGGAGTGAGGTTCACCACCTACGAGCGAATTCAGTCCACTGCGCTGATGGTATCGAAGCAGGATAACCGTCGGGAGGAGTTCAACCGTGAGAAATTGGTCAACGGGATTCGCAAGGCATGCGCCAAGCGTCCCATTCCATCCCGAACAATCGAAAAGATGGTTGAAGACATTGAAACCGAACTGCAACATCTTGGCCAAGGGGAGGTGCCATCTGAAATCATAGGACAAATGGTCATGGAACGTCTAATTGCCGTGGATCGAGTGGCGTATATCAGATATGCCAGTGTATATCGAGATTTTCAAGATATTGAGAGCTTTGAGCGGGTGGTGAAGGATTTGCGGGAGGATAATACACAGCTCTCCCTGCCGCAAATAGGGCCGGGACCAACGCGGCGGCGACGCCAGCGCAGTACTAGGCCAACGCCGATAACTAGAGTTGAACCAGAAACGCCCAATCAGAATGGACATGCTGAGCAATCCAGTCAGGATGCAATATTAGAAGGAGATTTTCTTAATCATGAGTAGTAATGTTCAATATGCCGCTCTCGCCAGGCTCTTAGACCACAACAACCGGGTACATGATCTAGAAGATATGCTGAGCCGAATGCAGGTAACCGTTGGCGAAACCGACCAGGATGCATTACCAGAGGGACTGCAAATCAACCCCTTGGCCGATTTGCAGAATGAGATAGACCGTGAGGTACGAGCTAGCCTGGTTTCCTGCTGGCTGGCCATGCCCGAAACCTATGAGGACTAGACCAGCGGCATAATGTACCGAGCTTGAGACAAGTAGCGGAAACAGTGACACCTGGGCAGCGAAAATACGCGGCAAAAGTGTTAAAACTATTAGGGGCTGCGGAACTGCTCAGAAGCTATCCCACAAATCGAAGGTTCCAAGGCTTCACGGTTCGATAAGCCCGCAATGAACGGGGAGAATTCGCTCGTCCTGAGCCTGCCGAAGGACGAAACCTGGAACCTAGTGATCAAGAAGGATTCATATCCCTTTAGAACGCGCCCAAGGTGGCGCTGGAAAACCTGCAATATTACTAACCATAATCTGCCATAATCGTCAACTATTAACAAGGAGTTCCGTTGGAAGGATACATAAAATACCTGGTGCAGGCCCAATGTCAACCATCACCCGTGGGACACGAGGAGGAAATCGTACAATCGTTGAGCCAGAACTTTAATGTCACAAAGTGCAGTTGCGACAGCGCCGGGTTAACTCTTGAACTGGGGTACCACCACCCGTTGGCCGATGGGGCCTTCAAAGATTTAGCCGATCTGCTGATTGATGTTTTAGCTGAGCGAAAGTTGCGCTTGCATTCCGGCGTTATCAATCGAGTCGAGAAAAGCTCGTTGAGCACCGTCGTTGGCGCTTTTAATAAAGGTATTTCGGGCCGGGTGTTGGAGACCAGTGATCTAGTCTTCAACTTCCTGACCGGTGGCGGCTCATTAAAGAAAATCGCCGGCGGCGTGTTTGGGGAGACTCGCCTGGTGCCGGTGATGTACTTCTACCGGGAAGTGATTCTGGACTTGATGCTGGCGGGCAAGGCCCGGCACATGGAGATGAACCCGGCCACAGGTACAAACTGAGGGCTGTACTACCAGCTGGGCGGCAGACGCTGCGGGGAACAATCGAGTATCAGAGGGGGAAGGGAAATTGACAATTACTCAAAAGAGTCCTGAGGGAACTATCGATAAAGTAAGGCGTCGCATTCGACAAGCCTTGGGCGAATCCGGCATTGCCGAGCAGATCAATCAGCGGTCTGATGAATTGACCGAAAACTCCAAGGTGGTGCTGCAACGGCGGTACCTGTCCAAAGACCGGGAAGGCAACGTGCTAGAAGACCCAGATGGCATGTTCCGCCGGGTGGCCGTCAACCTGTCTCAGGCCGACCTGAACTATGGCCGCAACGAAGCGCAGCGTAAGACCACCGAGAACGAGTTCTACGATGTGATGCGCCGGTTGGAGTTTCTGCCTAACTCGCCCACATTAATGAACGCGGGCCGCGAGTTGCAGCAGCTATCGGCCTGTTTTGTGCTGCCGATAGAGGACTCGCTGGACTCCATCTTCTCCAGGGTTAAAGAGACCGCCTTGATTCACAAGAGCGGCGGCGGCACCGGCTTTTCCTTCTCCCGCCTGCGCCCTGAAGGGGACGTGGTCGGCTCCACCGGAGGCGTGGCTTCCGGCCCGGTGAGCTTCATTAACGCCTTCGACGCCGCCACCGATGTGGTCAAGCAGGGCGGCACCCGCCGGGGGGCCAACATGGGCATTCTCAACGTTGACCACCCGGACATACTGAAGTTTATCAAGTCCAAGGAAGACGGGGTGCATCTGGTCAACTTCAACATCTCGGTAGCGGTCACCGAGGACTTCATGGAGCGGGTCAGGAACAACCAGGAGTACGACCTGATCAACCCCCACGGCGGGCAAGTTACCGGGCGGCTCAACGCCAAGTATGTCTTCGAGCAGATCGTGCAGCTAGCCTGGCAGACCGGCGACCCGGGCATTGTGTTCCTGGACCGGATCAACCGCGACAACCCCAATCCGCAACTGGGCAAGATCGAGTCCACCAATCCCTGCGGCGAGCAGCCGCTGCTGCCCTACGAGTCTTGCAACCTGGGCTCCATTAACCTGGCCCGCATGGTGCACTACACCGGTGACGACGTAGAAATCGATTGGGATCGTCTCGCCCGTGTGGTGGGTACCGCTGTGCATCTGCTGGACAACGTCATCGACATGAACAACTACCCCATCGAGCAGATTGCTCAGATGAGCCGCAACACCCGGCGCATTGGCGTCGGCGTCATGGGGTGGTCTGACCTGTTGGTGGAACTGGGCATCCGCTACGACTCGGAAGAGGCGCTGGAACTGGCCGAAGAAGTGATGCGCCGCATCCAGGAAGAATCGTATCGTAGCTCTGGCGAACTGGCGGAGTGGCGCGGCACCTTCCCAGCCTGGGAGGGCAGCATCTACAACCAGCCCGGCCACGTCCGGAAAATGCGCAACTCGGCGCCGGTGACCATCGCGCCCACCGGCACCATCAGCATCATCGCCGGGGCATCCAGCGGCGTTGAACCTCTGTTCGCCCTGTCCTATGTCCGCAACGTGATGGACCGCACCCGCCTGGTGGAGGGCAACCCCTACTTTGAGGCGGTGGCGAAACACGAAGGGTTTTACACCGACGAGCTAATGGAAAAGCTGGCCGAAACCGGCAGCCTGGAAACCCTGGACGTGCCTCAGTGGGTAAAGGACGTGTTCCGGGTGTCCCACGATATCGCCCCAGAGTGGCACGTTCGGATGCAGGCAGCCTTCCAGACCTACACCGATAACTCGGTGTCCAAGACCATCAATTTCCCTTACGAAGCCACCATTGACGACATCACCGAAGCCTACATGCTGGCCTACGAGACCGGCTGTAAGGGCATCACCGTCTACCGCGACGGCAGCAAGGCCGAGCAGGTGCTGAGCACCGGCGACACCGGCAAGCACACCGCCGCCGTTGAGACCGCCGAGGAACCGTTCTATCGTGTACCCCGCGACCGCCCCCGCGAGATTCATGGCGTCACTGAGCGGGTGCGCACCGGCCACGGCAACATGTACATCACCGTCAACTTTGACGAGGCGAACCGGCCCTTTGAGCTGTTCAGCACTCTGGGCAAAGCGGGCGGCTGTGACTCGGCCCAGTTGGAGGCCATCTCCCGGCTGGTGTCGCTGGCCCTGCGCTCCGGCGTCGATGCTCAGGAGATTGTTAACCACCTTCGAGGAATCACCTGTTGTCCCGCCTGGGATGAGGGGACTCTAGTACGTTCAGCCCCCGACGCGGTGGCCCTAGCCATGGAGCGTCACCTGCGGGAGAACGGCAACGGCCATAACCGGGAGGCCATCAAGGAACCGGAAGGGGCACAACTGAGGTTTACCGCTGAGCCGGTGGCCCTGTCTGACCGTCGATTCCAGACCGCCCGCCGCTGCCCCGATTGCAACGGCCCAGTGGTGTTCCAGGAAGGCTGCATCAGTTGCGCCGACCTCTTCTGCGGCTGGAACAAGTGCGATTAGGGGGGAGATGTGGACACCGACCTAACTCAGAAAATTCGACGGATGTATGCGGCAATCGGTGCTGCTGAAGAGGTGGACCTCACAAAGCTCAAAGGCACAGTTATCGAAAATAAGAATGTTACGGGAGTTTTTCAAGACTTCAGAGGCGGTCGAAGCAATGAACAATTGGAAAATGATGTATTCACATTGATAAACAACATTGCATTCCTACGTGACCATCTCATAAAGTGGCATGTTGCCCAAGGTCTCGGCGAGACAGAGGCTAGAGTGAAAGTAGATAGTGAGTTAGACAGTCGGCCTTCAATTTTGATCATGCGGGATCTTTCTAACAATGAAAAGCACGGATACGATGCGAGCAAACGTTCATTCTCAGGCAAACACCCCAAGATTGTAAGTGTACAGCGAGTTTTGAGGATGACTACTCAGCCTCAAAAGGGCTCATTCGTTGGCATGACTCTAAATCGTGATGGCACTCCAAGAATAATGGGAGATGGATCGGCCAAAGCGGTAACCACTGGTGAAATCGTGGACAACTCTGGTAACCGTTTAGGAGATTTGAATGACCTTGCTACTGAAGCAGTAGAAGGTTGGGAGGAAATCTTCAGGGAGTTTGCCCTGAAGATTGGTTCCTAAACCGATACCAAGGTGAAACCCGCAGAGTCTCTATAGGCTCAATGAACCAGTCTCAAAAGTCAAAATTGGTTTAGCCGCGTCCTT
>MUCJ01000058.1 GCA_002816715.1 SAR202 cluster bacterium Casp-Chloro-G3
GGGCAGCGTCAGGGGCTTTCCCAGTTTCAAGCCATTCAGAGGGCCCTCGCTCCTGCCGGTTCTCTGTTTGACCCGGGTTGAGCAATTACCCTGAAGGTTGGTGTGCAGACTGTCTTCAGGAGGCACCTGATTCAGTCCCAACTGAGCGTATCCCATAATGGGCGTCAGCATGTTATTGAAGTCGTGGGCTATACCACCGGCCAAGAGTCCAACACTCTCCAGTTTCTGCGCCTGCAGGAACTGCTTTTCCAACTCTGCGTAGGCCCGTTTGCGGGCTTTGGTCTCATGCTTTAAGGCCAAGGCCGACCAGACTCTGGCTTTAAGCTCGGTACGGTTTACTGGTTTGGTAATGTAATCATTGGCTCCGGCGGCAAAGGCGTCATCAAGAAATTCCCCGCCCTCATGGCTGCTCACCATGATGACCGGGATGTCCTTGAACTCACTGCTGCCCTTGATACGACGGCATGCCTCCACCCCATCTATCTCCGGCATGGTTATGTCCATCAAGATCAATTCAAGGTCTTCCGGAGGTGGCTTTAGAGGGACAGCTAGGCCCAACCACTCCAGAGCCTCCCGGGCGGATGCTGCGCAGCGCACTTGCCCAACCCCAATATCTAACATCAAGAGTTTCTCCAAGAGCCGCCGGCTGTCAGCGGAATCGTCTACGATCAATATCGTCATGAATCATCCTTCAGGTCATCCCTGGCCGTCATCAATGTAAAACTAAAAGTGCTGCCATTTCCTACTTCACTCTGCACCCAGATGCGCCCGCCGTGGGTCTCCACCAAATGTTTGGCGATAAAAAGTCCCAGACCTGCACCGTAGACCTTGCGAGTGGTTGAATAGTCGGTACGGTAGAATTTGGTAAAGAGCTGATCTTGGGCTGCGTTTGGTATCCCCTCACCCACATCCGAGATGTCAATCTGGATTCGTCTGGTGCCTGGGTTTTCTTTTGCCGCGATGGTTATCGTCGAGTCCAAGGGCGAATATTTACAGGCGTTACCCAGCAAGTTGCCAACGATCTGACTGAACCGCAGATGGTCGGCCCGAACCCGCCTCAATTCAGGGGAAATGTCCAATGAAATCTGCAAACCCTTCTCATCAATTTGGGGCCGCATCACTTCAACAATTCTCCCAATCTCCTCCCGGACATCCAGGTTGGTTACTTCCAGGCGCAGCGTCCATGCTTCAATACTGGAAATATCTAACAAGCCATCAACTATGCACTTCAATCGCCGGGTATTCCGTAGAATGGTGTCCAGGTATTTCTCTTGGCGCTCAGTCAGCGTTCCCACCGACTCTTGATTCCTCAGCATTTTTTCCACGTAGCCGAGGACACTAACCAGCGGGGTGTTCAATTCATGGGTCATTGTGGTTAGGATTTGGGTTTTGGCCAGAGTCTCCCGCTCCAGTTCACGGTGCTTGCTGTCCAGATCATTGATGTAAGCCAGCTTGCGACGGTCCATCTCCAACTTCAGTGCGCAGGCAGATCGTACCCGGGCTAGCAGTTCGGTTTTCCTTATTGGCTTGGTAATGTAGTCGAAGGCACCAGCTCCAAAAGCCTGATCTAAGTAATCCTCATCGTCGTGTCCAGTGACGACTATGACAGGAATGTCATGTAACCTAGGGACACTTTTGATCCGACGGCAAGCTTCCACGCCGTCCATGCCGGGCATGGTGATATCCATCAATATGAGGTCTATGCTGGAGACCACCTCGCTGGGATCATCCATCATCAAATAATTGAACGCCTCTTGAGCCGATGCTGCCGTAAGCACAGCTCCGGTAGGTCCATCAGCCTCTATGAAGGCAGCGATCAACTGACGAGTGACCAACGAGTCATCAACCACGATGATACTCATGGCCTTCTCCGACCGCCCGGCCAGTTCATGGCCTGATCCAAACAGCGCCTCTTCTGGATACCGTTTTTCCCATTAATTACTTGCATAATCCACGTTATTCGTCATAAACAATCTCTACCTGCTTCAGGTAGTTGGTCAGTTGGTTTACCATATTTCGGATTACCGTGGCATCCTGTTCTTTGGCCGCTAACTCCAGGGAATTACCGATATCGGTAATGGCATCAAAGCCGTACCCACCGCCAGAGCCTTTCATACTATGACTCAAGATACGGACCGTTTCATAATCACCCTGCTCCAAAGACCCCAAGATGGACCCCATGTCCTCCTGGAGGTTTTTCAAGTAACCTGGAATCAAGTCTGCAATGTCCGGGTCAACGCGAACCGTTATTTTTGCAGCAACAAGGTTGTCGAAATTCTGGGTCATACGGTCACGCCCCTGGTATATTCCAAAATTGCGTCCAATAGAGGAGATTTCTTAATCGGTTTGGTCAGATGCGCGGTGCATCCAGCATCCAGGCTTTTTTGCTCATCTTCTTTAAGAGCGTTGGCGGTCAACGCAATAACCGGGGTCGCGGTAACTCCCTGCCCGCGCTCCCAATCACGAATTGATTTGGTGGCGGTGTACCCATCCATTACCGGCATTTGCATATCCATTAGCACCAGGTCATATTTGCCGACGGTAAATTTTTCGACTCCTATCTTGCCATTCTCAGCTACATCCAATTGATAGGGCAGCTTTTTCAAGTAAGACAAGATCAGCATCTGGTTGTCTCTGGAATCGTCGACTACCAGAACCCGTAGAGCTCGTTCATCGGCATCTGCCAAAGACATAGCCTGACTTTTTACCGCACTGGGTATTGACGGGTTTCCGCTGAAGGCGGCAGAGAGAACATGATGCAACTCAGATCGCCGTACTGGTTTGGTCAAATACCTGGCTACTCCCAGACCTTGTAAACGCTCTAGATCACCTGGCGTGGTTCCGGAGGTAAGCATCATGATAGTTACCCCCACACCACCCAGATCGTCCTTTATGTGCTCGGCCACTTCAAACCCATCCATGCCTGGCATACGGCGGTCCAGCAGCAATAAATCGTACTCCCGCCCCAATGTTCTGCCCTGGTCCAGCTCCGCCAGCGCTTTGTAGCCGTCCTCAACTGCGGTTACCGAGCAGCCCCATTTGCTAAGAGTTTCAGTCAATATCAATCGGTTAGTGGGATTGTCGTCAACCACCAAAGTTTTCAATCCATTTAACCCCAGGGGCGCTTCTTCTAGCTGGTCAACTGCCGGGTTAACCTGGGCCTGCAATTGAACCGTGAAGCGGAAAGTGCTGCCTCGGCCGACCTCGCTTTCTAACCAAATACGACCCCCCATCATCCCAACCAAGTGGCGGCAGATTGGCAGCCCTAGTCCGGTGCCGCCATATTCCCGGGTTGTGGAAGAATCGGCTTGGGTGAAATTCTCAAAAATCGCCTCTTGCTTTTCCTTGGCGACGCCTATTCCCGAATCGGTAACCGAGAACGTCAGGTGGTCCGGCGATGTTATATGTGGATCGCGGCCTACCCTTACGCTCACTTCTCCAGTGGCAGTGAACTTTATCGCATTGCTAATCAGATTCGTTAAGATTTGCCTCACTCGCACCGGATCACCAATCAACGCGGTGGAAACTTCAGGAGCGACATAATAGGTCAGCTCCAGGCCTTTCTCATGGGCGCGGATTGCCATTATCTGAACGGTTGCTTCAATCAACTCGTCCAGGTCAAAATCTATCAGCTCCAGGATGAGTAGCCCAGCTTCCACCTTCGATAAATCTAGAATACCGTTGATTATTTCCAGCAAGGAGTCACCCGCATTTCTGAAAACTCTAATATATTCTGCCTGCTCTGCCGTCAAAGAAGTCTCGGAAAGCAGGTCAGCCATGCCAATGATCGCGTTCATTGGCGTGCGTATCTCATGGCTCATACTGGCCAGAAACTCACTCTTGGCCTGATTCGCCGCTTTTGCCGCTTCCAGCGCTGATAGTAATTTGGCGGTGGCGTATTCTCGCTCCAGCACCCGGCTAATTTGCAGAGCCACCACTTCCATCACATTCATGATGCGGCTGGACGGCTCAATTACCTCATCATTGATTAACTCGATCACTGCGATTGTCATTCCGCCCAACCGGACCGGGAATGCCAAAACTGCGCCTACTCCAAATTCTTTTGCCGCTTGGCATCGAGGATCGCTAGAATCCTCACTCAGATTGTTCACCCACTCCGGTTCGCCTGAAGCGCAAACTCTGCCCGGTACTGCTTCAGTCACCCGGAAGGTGTCACCAGAGACCTGCTGGTGGAAATTTTGTAGCGATTCTGGATTATTCAGATATCGAATAGAAGTTAGAGCCAGTTGAGAAACTCCATCCTCAGCATTCGAATACACCTGTCCACAAGGCCAGCCAATATAATTGCAGACAATTGTCAACACACTTCTGAAGAACATCATCGAATGCTTCCTGAAAACCGCTACGGTCTGCATTTATTGAGGCCATTGCGTAAAGCAGGTCCGATTCAGATGCAGAGCGTTTGGCGAATTGTTCTGCCTCCACCAACTCTTCTTCGATCAGACGACGCTCGGTAATGTCGCGCACCGCAGCAATAAAATAAACTTGATCGCGGACTCTAGTTTCCCGGATTAGTATTTCGAAAGGGAAATTGGTGCCGTCCTTTCGCCTTCCGTCTAATTCCACACGGTGTCCGATAACCTGAAGAGTCCCAGTCTCCAAATAGCTTTTCATTCCTGCCGAATGAGCCTGCCGGTAATTCTCTGGCATTAACATTTTCACGTTTGCGCCGATGAGCTCTTCTTGGCTATAGCCCCAAATGCTCAGTATTTCACGGTTGACCATCACCATAGTGCCCGCCGTGTCTATAGTGATGATCCCATCTCCCACCGTATCCAACACGCTGGTTAATCGCATTTTTGAATCGATCAGATCTGCTTCGGCCTGTTTTAGCGCGGTAATGTCGTGGGCAAGACCTACCACGCCGGTGATCTCGCCGTGGTCGCCTATCAGCGGTTCATATTGAGCTTCAAAAGTTCGGTCCCGCATTACCATGGTGCGGCGGTTTGCCTCTCCGCAAAGAGCGGTGCCCACTCCATCTAATATTTCGGGAACATCCCGGTAAATATCAAAGGCTGATTGACCTACTACTTCACCAGGCTCCCTACCCAATACCTCCAATGCCTTGCCTTCCGACAAGGTAAAGACTCCGTGCTGGTTCAGAGCAAACAAGATAACTGGCGAGTTGTTCACAACGGTATTCAACCGTTCATTGGCCTCGCGTACCGCATTCTCAGCTAGCTTCTGATCGGTAAAGTCTTGATATACCCACAAACTTCCTAAACTTTCACCAGCGTCGTCAAACACCTGGGTATTAAACCGGTGGAGGATACGGCGTTTCGGATAGAGTAGCTCTATTTCGTCAACTGGCTCATTGCCGTTATCGCCTGGGGAACCAGACGTGGGCTGGTCAAATACCACATTGGGGTTGGCGAAGTTACGGCAGATTTGTTCTTGCAGCGCACTGCGATGCACTTGGCCTGAGGCGAGGGATGCGACATCCTCATAGCCAAAGAAATCAGCGAACTTTTGATTGGCCCAGAGAATGTTCCCCTCGTCGTTCAACAACAAAATTCCCGAACCTATCCCGGCCAGCACCGCTTTCAAGTGAGCCAAATTAGTCGCAGAATTGAGACGTTCTGCTTCGGCCTGCTCAAAGAGGCGTGCATTCTGAATTGCCGGCGCAATCAGTTTGCCCAGACGTTCCAATATGGTCTGCTCTCTAGCCCCATAGGCGCCCACCTGATTGCTCCGCAGGTTCAGAGTTCCGATGACTTTGTCATTTGAGACCAACGGGACCGAAATGCCAGAGCGAAGACCCAGTTCAACCAAAGCTTCATTATTGGCGAAACTCAGGTTGCCGGCCAGGTCCGAATTAATTACAGTCTGTCCGGTCTCAATAACGTGTTGGGCCCGGGTGCCTTCCAGAGGCTTGACGCTACCAGACTGCCGTCCTGGACCACTGGCTCCAACTACGTTTTTGATGGTCAAAAGCCCCAGGTTTTGGTCAGCTATAGTTATTGTCAGTCGATCAAAAACAACCAGTTTCTTAACCTCGTCGGCGAACTCCTCGTAGGACTGGTCAATGTCCAGGGTGGACGTGATGATCCTGGCTACCTGGTCAACCAGGGCCATTTGCGCAATCTGAACCTGAAGCTCAGTTGTACGTTTGGATACCTGTTGCCCCAGGTCACGGTAGTGACTTCGCATCTTGACCCGCATTTTATCCAGGGTGGTAGCCAGTTCCGATATTTCTTTGGCACCGCCTTCAGGTACCAAAACGTCTAGATTACCCATTCCTATTTCCTGAGCGCTTTGAGCCAGCACCTTCAATGGGCCCACAACATGCCGGGCCACCAGGTACGCTAGAATCGACCCCGCGCCAAGCAAAAACAAGCCCTCGACGACATTCTGAAATATGATCCCCCTCGTTGTGTTAGACAGAGATTTAACATCAAAACCAATCTGGGCTACGCCAATCACTTCGTTACCTGCCTTGATGGGCGCAGCTACGTGCAGGACTTCTTGTCCGGACCGGTAGACCATTGCCAATGTTTGGGATGCCTCCTGCACCAACTCACCATCATCGTGATGCTCTTCGAGTCCTTCGCTATGCTCCTCTTTCAGCAGCCTGCCGTCGGGTGTGTAGACATTGACGTAGATAATTTCCGGCTGACTCACCACCAATTCAGTGATATCGCCTACCTGGTCTACATCTACAAAATAAAGAGGGTCCCGCAGCACCTTGTTCAAAGTTTCTGACAGCAGGGTCGAGCGTTCCCGTAAATTGTCCCAGAATGCCTGTCGCTCCCGCTGAACGTCCAGCACAGTATCCACCGCCACCAACAGCGTAATAATTAGCGCTGTGCCCAGCACCAATAACGAGGTGACCCCCAACCTGGGAATGAGTTTTTTACGATGTGCTTTGGTGGATTGCAATTCTAGTCAACTACCAAGTCGATCAGCCTTTCCAGCTCCTCAATGGCCGCCTCAGATTCCGGGGGAAGCGCGTCGTACCTTTTAGTTTTTCTCATTCCCTTTAATATCTGCTGGCCCTGTTCAAAGTGTTCCAACCCGGCTAGCAGATCAACTATCGTGTCGGTCATTTCCTGGTCAAGGCCCGGCCCCACCGAAACAAACTGCCGGGGAACACTAATGGTGTGGTCAACCGCAACTAGCTGAGCTTTCAGATCATCGTCCAGTTTTTTGGGATCCAGGAAATCCTGGTTAGATACGGCTCCTCCCGCAACCGCGCCTCGAAAAATTAGCTCGAAAGTATTCTCCTCATCCAGCGCGAAGAAATAGCCGATCTCATCCGGCGCTACTGAAACTTCCGGCCCGGAAACTTCTACTATGCGGAGGCCCCGGTCGACCAGCGTTCCGGCGGGAAGAATAAATCCTGAGGTGGAGTGAGGTTCTTCAAAGGCCACCACTTTCCCCAGAAAATCGTCCACGCTATCGATTCCGCTGTCCCGGCGAGCCACGTAGATGCTCCAATAGTCCGGGGCATTTTGCTTCCACCCTCGGGCGACTACCTTGGAGCCGGACATTTCCTGTACCTGCAATGAAGGGAATGGACTATCGATGTTTACATCGATAGTCCCGTCGGCAATCAACGTCGCCAACTCCTCAATGTCCCGGGCAATGACGACTCGTCCTTGCTCTACACCATATTCTTTGAGGTTTTCCGCCAGGTAATCGGCCAACGGCTGTAGTCGCCCAATTTTTTTGGTTGGGTCTTCCGGGTCAATGTCTCCCAAGGTAATTGTTGAGGCTGATAGGGAGATACCCTGGGTATTGAGATGTTCCGAATCGATGGTCCGTTGTTCTACCGGGATAGCACCAGTAGAAACCTCGCCCAATGGCCTAATGGAGCTGTCGCCCAAATTGGCCTGGCAGGCAGCCAGAAGCAGCATCAGGATTAATCCAAGCAGTATCGCTGGTTGGGTGATTTTGGTTAGCAAATGAGGCCTCTCCGGTAGTCAGTTTGCGGCAGTGCAAAGGCACGGCTCACTGAAATAATACTATTTCACGTTACCAACGTCGCGGCGATGTTCGAAGAGGCGCTTCATCTCAGTGTTGGGGGGACAGACCCCTAGATGATTAGGGAAATACACCTCAATCAGATCCATCCTTGCTCTTATCCAGTGGGATTTGCTCTAACGGCCAAGCAACCGAAACTACGCTACTTGGAAACGGATGACCATGTGTATGGCCGTCGAGCAGAATCAGCGGCCACCTGACGATCGGGTGAGCATCTAGACAGAACACCCTTATGCAATTGTTAGAATCCATCCTGATCTCACAACGCAAAACACGGGATTCTCCCCAAAACAAGCTTTGACACAGCTAGGCCGAGCATGTAGCATGTTTGGGTACGATTACGCCTGAAATAAACTGCTAGTAAGCCGTCTGATGGCCATTGGCATACTAATGAGGAATTTTCTTTGATTGAGCAAAGCCGCGACTCGTTGCCCCAGATGGGATCACGGTCGCCACTGGCCGGGCCGGAGACTAACCCTGAATTCAGCCGGGTTCTGGACGAATTGGTTGCAGCCGCAATGCGAGGGCAACGCACTGATTGCGAAGTTTACAATCCTTCTGACCAGTGGCTTAAAGAGCACATGCCGATTCTGCAAAACCTCCCTCAGGAACAGCAGCAAAAGGTATTTGATGAGGTAAAGCAGCTACAAGCTGAAGCAGCGGCAGCTAACGCCGAAGGCAAGGCGGCCACCAAGGTCTGGCCCGAAGTTGTGGTACAACTAGACAACCAAGGACTGGATTTCTTCAGCCAGCTTGGTGTAGTGCGCCGTCCCGATTTGACTCAGTACTTTATTGACGGCTTCGGCAGAAACCGGGACGCTTTGGCCTTCGACGAGGGAAATCAGGCCCTGTTCACTGAGGTCTTTCAGCAGATTACCCAAAGGTTGAACGAGTGCTTCACCGCTGGTGAAACCGTCGTCCAGACCGACCGACAAATAGGTGACGCACCGGGGCGGTCTTTCCACGCCAGGCAACTGCTGTTTGGCACCAAATACCTGCAAGCCCCCTACATGTGGCGTCAGTTGACCTTCAATCTTCCTGAGTCTGAATACCAGAACCCCCCGGACATCCTGGAGGTCTCGATCCCCTGCTGGCTGGAAGATTTGGGCTTATCCGAGGAACTCAAGAATCGCATCCGGGCCGCCGGGCTGACTCAGCTAATCTTCAAGGCTCCGACCAAAGGTCTGTCATTGCACTTGGGCTTCGACTATGTGGGTGAGCACAAAATGGGGCCGCTGTCCATTGCCATGTTCCTGGTCAAGCAGAACAACGGATTGGCAGTGCAGGCAGCTTTGAGCATGGCCCGCGCCCGCACTCTGAGCGGCACCCTGAAAAACACTGCCATCGTGACCATTGGCCCTTCGTTGCATGGCAAGAGCACCTTGACCATCATGATTGAACTGGCAGGCAGCGATTTTGCCAAGCTGCTCCATTTGCGCACCGACTCCGAAGAAGGAGTCTGCCCAATGAACGACGACATTGTATTGTTGCAGCCATTGAGTCAGCCGATTGAGGAGACTCACGGTGGAAACCGCCGGAGGATAACCCACGGAATCGACGGCACCGAGAACAATTTCTACGCGGTACCCTTCGGATTGACCCATGATGATGACCCGATAACCTACGATGTGCTGCGGGGCACCAAAGATGAGCCCAATTCTCAGGAAACTCTGGAGAATGTTCCCGTCCACACTGACGGCTTCACGCCCAACTACATGGAGAACCCGGTTCGCAATATGCGGATGATTCTATCCCGGGAGCGTTTGTTAAAAAGAAAAGGGACCCAGGACTTGATCGGAAAGATTACCGGCGGCCGTTTGAAGGACTCGGTTCACGTGCCCATGACTGACACTGATCAGGTCTTTTGCCAGGCGGTAATGCGGCAGAACACGGTGGTTCCTCCACTGCGCAGGCTCACACTTGAGCAGTACATTCGGGTGCTCATGTACGGCGAGGCGGTGCAGATGGGAGCCGCCATAGGTGCCATCGGCAGACCTTACGTTGAGTACTTCTCTGATCCATTTATCATCGGCCTGGAGGACGAGAACGCCAATCTAATGTACTACGTGCTCCAGCAAATGGAACGGGGCGGACTGCCCCACTACTATTACGTCTTTAACACCGGCGGCGTTGGGGCCGACACCAATGACCAGGCGGCTGGCGCCAAGTACAAAAAAATCCCGCGGGAACTAACCTTAATGTTACAAGAGGCCTTGCTCCGTGAGGCGGTCAAGTTCCAATACGATGCTACGCTGCGTTCGGACATCGCGGTTGCCATCGTAGACCAGAACGGCAACGAGGTCATGGATCTCCGACAGGATTGGCTGCCGATCAACCTCTATGGTGAGGATGAATACACCAAGCGTGTCCTGGAACTGCGTAAGCGACGGTATTACGGGCGAGACGCTGCGGACAAAGCCGGTATTCTGCGCTACACCAAGGTGACCGAAGCATTGATCGACCTGGCCGACATCCCAGCCCCGACCAACGAGCGAGAGTTGGCCTGGCTGCTGTCCTTTTACTGGAAGGTAGATGAGGCCTACAATACGTTGACCGACCTGCTGGCAAATCTTGGACAGGGACACCGGCCAATGCCCCACCTGTTGCGAGAGTTGAGCCGCGAGTATGCTGTCAGCGTCAGTCGGGGTTTGCAGTTGCCAGGTGAAAGTCAGAGCGCGCTGCAGCTTCTGGGCATCAATTAGGTATCAGTTAAAGCAAACCTGCTCCGCGACAAAATTACTGGAGAGACCCAACAGGAGCTATTGACGCTGATTGAGGCGGTAGGGCTGGGATAGTCCTAGTCCTGACGGGGTCATGATTCAGCCAGTGGCAACTTCCGGCATCCGGTTGCCATGGAAAGCGGGCAGCACTTCTGCGATGCATCGTTGTAACTGTCCCTCCAGATCAGGCGACACGAAGCGCAATACCGGCGTTTTGCACCCCACATCGATGTAAGCCTGGATTTTTTCGATCACTGCCTCCGGCGGCCCGATGGCTAACCACAGCTTGGCCCGCTCATCGGTGATGGCCCCAGTGCCGTAGTATTCGGCCAGAAACTCCAGCGATTCCCGATAGGCAAGTTCCACATCGTCGTTGATGTTCACGTAGAGATGGAGGCAGGAGTCTAACTGCTCCGGGTCACGACCCAACTCGGCAGCATACTCCTGAATCCGGCCAAAGCGGTCTCGGAAGGTATCCACCGGAGTGGCGTCGGTCTGCCAGCCATCGCCGTGCCGAGCAACTCGCCGCAGAATACGCTCAACGGTAGCTTCATCAGCCTGGCCCGGCTTGGGGTTGGCGGCAATCAGAATCGGCATGGGCTGCTGCAACGGCTTGGGCAGTAGTTCCACATCGGTGAACTGGTAGAACTTGCCTTCGTGGGTTACCCGTTCCTCGCTCCATAAACGACGCAGAATTTTGATTCCCTCAATGACCCGGCCCACCCGCTCCCGGGACTGCACTCCCATCGCCTGTAGCTCAGTGGCGAACTGAGGCCCAAAACTTTCCGACCCGCCGTTGCACACCGCCAGGACAGTGCGCCCTTGGGAGAGAACGTCTAGGCTGGCCCACTGGATTGCCAACAACACCGGGTGCCGCAAGGGGAAGCTGGCCATGCAGATGGTGCCTAGTTTCACCCGCCGGGTATGGCTGGCAATAGCGGACAGGGTGACTATCGACTCAACTCTGGGCTTGGAGATCAAGTTGTCCCCCACCCAAACGCTGTCAAAGTATCCCGACTCCTCGGCGGTCTTGGCGGCTTGAATCAAGTCGTCCATGGTGGCCCAGTTGAACAGCACCGCCCGGTTGGAAAGGCTGATACCAAATTTTGCCGTCATCTTCTGTTGCAAGAATTCCCTCAACTATTCGGCTAACTGCGCCGGTCAGGACTTAGTTATCGGTCTGCTCAAAGGTTAAGTTGGCGTAGCGTATGTAGATACCGCCCCTAGGCTGAGCCAACGGGCCGTTAAGGACCAGGCAGGCGATCACATATTTGGCTCCCGCTTGGGCCCCGCTGCTGAGTTCGACTCGCTGCTGAGAGTTGATCCCGGTTATTACGCCGGTACTCCGGTCAATCTCGCCGTTGACCCAGATTTCGCCGTAGTTGTCGAAATTGGTCTCGAACAAGACCCGGAATCCGGTAACATCGACGCCTTTAATTGCGCCGGGCAGTTCAACCGTTGTCCGGTACCAGGCGAAGGTGAATCCTTCCGAAAGGCTCTGCCGAATATTAGGGCACACTTCCCAAGCAGAGTCGTCGTAGTCGGCCAGCCGGGCAGGGGTGGACAGCAAGCGCGCCGTCAGTCCCTCATTCGGCTCTCCCGGCACCAACCCGGTCGCAACCCGCCACTGGGACTTGACCTGTTGCTGATCTCGGGTATTGTTTAAGTCCAACGCGATTCTAGGCATGTGCCTTCACACTCCTAATTACTCACCAATTACTTGCCAAATTTCCACATATTGTCCGCAGTTTTGCCAAAAACCCAATCGACTTCCTGCTGGCTACGCGCCTGGAGGCGTTCCCTGGGTAGGTTCAGAGCGTTACCGTAGCCTTCCCGGTTGGCCACCGGGGGAAAGTCGCTGCCCCACATCAGACGTTCGGCGCCAAAGGCGTCCACGGCCATCTCAATCAGGGGATGCACTTCCGCAAAGGGATGCGGCGGTTGGAAGGGCAGGGGGCGAGCGCAGAACTCGCCCAGCCCGGGTATCTTCATGTAGGTGTTGGGATACTTGGCAAGTTTCAGGACTGCCTGGTAGGTCTCAATGGGAATGACATTGTCCGAGCGGCCCGGCCCCCAATTAGCGCCGACGCCGCCAAGATGCTCAATTACCACCTTGAGGTTGGGCAGTTCCTTGATAATATTTTCAAACTCGGCGGCGGCATAACTCTCCACCGACCCCATGACACTGGCGATCATTCCCAGGGCTTCGGCCTTGCGCCACACCGCGATTGGGTCGCTGCCTGGCGAGCGCATGGCGGAGTTGAACCTGATTCCCTCGACACCCTGATGGTGGAGACTTTCCAGGTGGCCCAGAGCGTTCGGGTCGTTTACATCAACCAGGCCAATCACCGAGAAGCGGCCTGGGAACCGCTTCATACAATCGACCAAATAGGAGTTGTCGTACACCCCAAAGAATTGGGTCAGCACCGCTTTATCAACCCCGTTCCGGCTCATCACATCCAAGAGAACTTCAACCGGCTCAAACCAATAAAGTGAGGTGTGACAGTGCGTGTCTACTACCACCATAAATTCAGCTCCTAGCGAAATTTCTAAAAGGTTTAAACAGCAGGGGTCAACCTGAATTGGCCTAAAGGTACTCGTGGGCCAGGTTACTTGTCAATCGCGGACGGAAGGTTTTGCCGATGACCCAGAACTCAGAGCAGAATTATTACTCGAACGTAGTAGGCTCCTCCCTGGTTCGGTCGGCGCGGATTGACGAATACATGGCTCCCAGAGTCGCCATACTGCCGGTGTACAAAGTGAATATGGCCACGCCAATCCACATGATGACCGTGATTTTCTGGCTTGGGTCAACCAAAACCGTGATTACTGCTGCGCCAATACCGCTAATCAACAATACCGATAACCCCAACAACGAGCCAAACTTCAGACCTTTAACTGAATAGCTATCTGAACTTTCTTTGGCATGGCCCACACCAATGTACCCAGCAATGAACGGACTGGCCGGCACCGCCACAAAATGGACCAAGGGTATCAAAGCGCTAACCACCATGATACCCAGACCAATAAGGACTCCCTTGACCATTGAACCTCCGGTGATTTGCGGTGACGCCGCTCTGCTAAAGTATAATTACAGCCGTTCCAGCTTGGCAGACAGCTACCTAGTATAACTCACGCTATAACTTGGAAAAGGAGAATCGCCTTGGCTCAAAATTATATCTCCAGGGTAAACACCCTCACCTTCGACATATTTGGCACCGTGCTGGATTTGTCCGGCAGCCTGGTGCCGCCCACCAACGAGTTCCTGTCCCAACACGGCGCAACTATCGGCGGAGCAAGTTTCTGGGTGGACTGGAGGAACCGCCAGCGCATTGAGCAGTACCAGGACAACCTGCTAATGCTGGGGCACAGCGGCTATCTGGAGACCTGCCGCCGCGCCTTGATTTACTGCCTCAGGCTGCACCAGGTCGATTTTACCTACGACGAAGTCACTGAGTTCATGCAAGTCTACCAGAATCTGCAACCCTACCCAGACGCCGTGGTAGGTCTGAAACGCCTGGCCCAGCGCTTTTCCCTGGTGGCATTGTCCAACGGGGAGCAACGTTTTTTAGAGCACCTGGTCGCTGACAATATTCGGGTTCACTTTGACGAAATCATCTCAGTGGAACAGGTCGGCGTGTTCAAGCCCCATCCGGCGGTTTACCGCCGCGCTGCCAGGACTTTAGAGAAAGACCCCGCTGAGATAATGATGGTGGCGGCCCACTCATTCGATACTCTAGGAGCACGGGCCTGCGGGTTCCGGGCCGCCTACGTCAACCGGTACGACCTGCCCACCGATGAGTCGACCTACCAGCCCGACCTGGAGGTCAAAGACTTTATCGAGTTGGCTGACCGGTTGTTGAGCTAGAGTACGTGACCATGTCAAGACGTGGTTCGACAAGCATGTCCTGAACCTGTCGAAGGATGCAACCAGACCAAGTTAGAATTTTGGGACTTGTTCCGGTAATTCCGAGTAACTGAATCGACAATCTTGGAAATTATGCCGGGAGAGTGCTATAATTTTGAATATGTCGGACCACTTTGGAGGTGGGAAGCATGCGCATCCCGATGAAAGTAGACTACGGAGTCCGCGCCCTGGTTGAGTTGGCCATGCATTTTGGCGAAGGTCAAGTACAGACGGCGGAAATCGCCGCCAAACAGGGCATCCCTGAGGCCTATCTCGAACAACTGATGACCACCATGAATAAGTTTGGCCTGGTGCGCAGTCGCCGTGGCCCACAGGGTGGGCATTCGCTGGGTATGGAACCGTCGGAGATCACCCTAAGCCTGGTGATGAACACGTTGGAGGGGAACACTTCCCCTCTGGACTGCATCACTTCCCCCACCGACTGTATGTTCGCCGACTCCTGCGCCCAACAAGAGGTTTGGAAGTCGGTGGAGGACTCCATCCAGAGCGTGCTGAGCAACACCACCCTGGCCCATATCACCCAGCGGCAGAGCTACCTGAGCGGCCAAGGCATGTATCAAATCTAATGGACTCGCCTCTAAATGACTGAGCGTAAAAAACACCGTTTGAACCGAACCAGCCAGCTTGACAAGGTCTGGCAGCAGGGATAGACTCAGAAATAATAATGAATAGCAAATTAAACCACGCCAAGTGTACCTGTCCTCTAACATAGGAGGCGGGCGCACAGCTAGTAATTCTAAAGCCTGCACCCCTTAAATGTGGGATGCCCAGTAATGGGTGACGCAGGTTTTTTGTTGTATAGGGACCAAGTTAGTCAGACCATCTCGGATGACACAGCCACAAGGAGGAAATAACTAATGACGCAGCAGCCCAAACCCTTAACACCAGACCAGGTCAAACGATACAGCCGGCATATCATAATGAGTGACGTGGGCAGCAGCGGGCAACGCAAGCTGATGGGGTCAAAAGCCCTGATCATTGGAGCGGGCGGACTGGGTTCACCGGCCGCGGTGTACCTCTCCTTGGCCGGGGTAGGAACCGTCGGTCTGGTTGACTTCGACGTGGTGGAACTGTCCAACCTGCAACGGCAGATACTGCACCACACTACCGACGTGGGCCGTCCCAAGCTGCAATCAGCCAAGGACAACCTCCACGCCTATAACCCAGACGTGAATGTGGTGCTGCACGAGGTGCGGCTGGAATCGGACAACGCCATGGACATCATCAGTCAATACGATCTGGTGGTTAACGGCGCCGACAATTTTGCCACTCGCTACCTGGTTAACGATGCCTGCTATCTGCTGAACAAGCCTCTGGTGGACGGCAGCATTCTGATATTTGACGGCCAAGCAACGGTTTTCCTCCCCGGACAGGGATGCTACCGCTGCCTATTCCCATCGCCGCCACCGCCGGGGATGGTGCCCAACTGCGCCGAAGCTGGGGTTTTGGGCGCGCTCACCGGATTGGTCGGCAGTGTTCAGGCTACCGAGGCCCTGAAATACTTCCTGGGCATCGGCGAGTCTCTCAGTTCGCGGTTGTTGCTAATTGACGCATTGTCGATGAATTTCCGTGAGGTCAAGCTCAAACGGAACCCCAACTGCCCGCTCTGCGGAGACAACCCCACCATCACCGAACTAATCGACTATGAAGTCTTTTGTGGTTTGGCATCGCCAGAAGGGGTTGGCGTCGCCAACGACTAGGCCACGGCGCAAATCTTAATCCAGGAGCAACGCGGCCCAAGCAGCGTCCGCGCAGCAATATGGTCACAAAACTAACCTACAAGGGAATACTGGACACCATTGGGAACACTCCAATGGTGGAACTACAGAAGATGAGCCCCAGAGCGGGAGTGCGCATCTTTGCCAAGTTGGAGGGCCAAAACCCCACCGGCAGCGTCAAGGACCGCATTGCCCAGAAGATGATTGAGCGGGCTGAACAGGACGGCGAGATAACCGCCAACCGCTCCATCTTGGAACCGACCAGCGGTAATACTGGTATCGCCCTAGCCATGATCGCACGGATCAAAGGATACAAAGTGACCGTGGTGATGCCGGAGAACGTCAGCGCGGAGCGTACCCAACTGCTCCAAGCTTACGGCGCCAATATCATCTACTCCGATGGCACGCTGGGCACTAACGGTTCCATAGAAATGGCCCGTGATGTCATGGAGAAGCACCCCCATGACTACTTGATGATGTACCAGTACGGCAACGAAGGCAACCCTGAAGCGCACTACCAGGGCACTGGACGGGAAATCATTGAGGCTTTGCCAGATGTAGATATGTTCGTGGCCGGGCTGGGTACCGGCGGCACTTTAATGGGCACCGGGCGTAGGCTTAAGGAACACAACCCCAACGTGAAAATTGTAGCGGTGGCCCCTGAGCCAGACGACTTCATCTCCGGCCTTCGCCGCCTAGAAGATGGATTCATCCCGCCAATTCTGGACCTGAACCTGCTGGACGCCCGTATCATGGTGGGCAGCTTCCACGCTTTCCGTACCACCAGAGACCTGTTGGAGCAGGAAGGCATCTTCGCCGGCGTGTCCTCCGGGTCGGTAGTCTACGCTGCGTTACGGCAGGCCGAACGCATGGAGCAAGGCAACATTGTGTGCCTGTTGGCCGACGGGGGATGGAAATACCTCAGCACCAGCTTGTGGACTAAGGACTACGAGCAGTTAGAGAAAGACGCCAAGGGAAAGATTTGGTGGTAGGTGGCAAGCAAGACATGGAAAGTGCTTGAAAGGCATTCTTTGGGATTCCGAAGCCTGTTCGTGTTCAGATCGAATTGCGGTATTGAATCGCCAATTAGTGGCAAATCTTGAATCGTCCACTGGGCGATGTTATACTTTGGGCAAGACTTTGGTCTTGGAAGCGGGAATATCCCGCTTTCTTTCTGAAAGGGACAAGACTAGTTTTACAGGACGAAACTACAAGGGGGATACGCAATGAAAAGCGACTTCTTAATAGCGTTGACCCAATTGGCGGCGGAGCGGCATTTGCCGAAAGAGCAGGTACTTCAAGCGATTGAAGTCGCCTTGGCATCGGCTTTCAGGAAGGACAACCCCGCTTCGGGCCAGAACATCACAGTTAAGCTAAACCCCAACACCGGACATGTAGACGTCTTCGCCCTGAGAACCGTGGTGGAGGTCGTTGAAGATCCCACGCGGGAAATTGAGCTGAAAGAAGCTCAGGCATTCCAGAAATCCATCGCAATTGGTGAAGAACTCGCCTCGCCTGAGCCGGTTCCCCACAACGCCAGCCGCATCGCCGCGCAAACCGCCAAACAGGTGGTTCTACAGCGCCTGCGGGAGGCCGAACGTGACCTGCTATTCCAAGAATTCATTCAGCACAAGGATGACATTATCTCCGGAATGGTCGAACAAATTGGGCCGGGCCGGTCGGTCACCTTGGAGTTGGGGCGAGCGCAGGCGATAATGCCGCCCGACGAGCAGGTGCCCACCGAGCGGTACCGCAAAGGTCAGAGGGTCAAAGTCTACGTTGTTGATGTCCGCAATAGCAGCAAAGGCCCGGAGATTCTAGTCTCGCGAAGCCACAAGAATCTGCTGAAGCGGCTTTTTGAGATTGAAGTCCCTGAGGTCTTCAACGGTGTAGTTGAAATCAAGGCCATCGCCAGAGAGGCCGGGTTCCGCAGCAAGGTGGCGGTTCATTCCACCCAAGCGGGAATCGACCCGGTCGGTTCCTGCATCGGAATCAGAGGCAATCGTATCCAGAGCATTGTTAACGAGCTACAGGGCGAGAAGATTGACGTCGTCCCTTGGGACGATGACCCAAAGGCGTTTATCGGGAAAGCCCTTAGCCCCTCAGAAGTGGTTCATGTAGAATTGGAACCCCATGCGCAAACAGCCACCGTAGTAGTGCCAGACCGTCAGCTGTCCTTGGCTATCGGAAAAGAAGGCCAAAACGCCCGTTTGGCTTCCCGGCTATCCGGTTGGCGCTTGGATATAAAGGGTCTGAGCGAGTGGGAAGAAATTAAGGAAACGCGCCAGAAGCGACTGGAATCCAAAAAGCTCCTGTTACCCCAGGAACCAGTCGAGGCGATCAAGGAGACAGTCGACGCCGTTGCCGAAGCCGAAGCAATTATTGAGGCTGCGCAGGCTCCGGCAGGTGAAGAAGTAGTTGCTCAGACCGGAACTGTAGAAGAAGTGACCGCAGAAGAACCCCAAGCTGAAGTAGTTGGGGAGATCAGCCAAGTTGAGGCCCCCGCTGCTGAGGCACTGGATGAGGATGCTTTGCTCGCTGCCTTGATCCAAGAGGAAGAATCGGCGGAAAAGGGACTCCCGGCGACCGCAGAGGCTACTGCCAGCCTGAGCGTGGATGATTTGGAATCTTTCACCCTTGACGACGTGCTGGAAGGGGATGAAGAAGATGAAGATGAGTACGAAGATGAAGACAGCGAAAAAGAGGATGAACTAGCTCCCGAAACTTCAGTTCTAACTCCGGACGCTGGCAAAATCAGGTTCGCCGAAGATATTGTCGGAGATCACCGAGGCGGCGTTGGGCGTCGAGCCCGTGGGGCACGCCGTAGTGGTGGCGGTGCTGGTGCCGCACGCGGAGGGGTCCGGCGGGGGCCTGCGCGAGGGCCGGGGGCTCGCCCGCCGGGTGCTCGACCCGCGCCGGGGGCAGGACGTTAAGTTCTTCCCAGCAAAGTAGCGAAGGTGGGGAGGATGTTTTGCCCAGATCCAGTCACACTCCAGAACGCACATGTATCGCTTGTGGGAGGAAGCTCCCCAAGAGAGAACTATTACGCATTGTCCGCACCCCTGAGGGTCAAATCGCACCCGACCTCACTGGAAAGACTGCTGGCCGGGGGGCCTACCTATGCAGTTCGCCAGAATGTTGGCAAAAAGGTATTTATAGAGGTGGACTGGAGCGGGGTTTGAAAGCCTCCCTTTCCGCCCAGGAGCAGAAACTATTGTTAGATTTCTACCAAGAACAGGCAAAAATGAATGTAGCCGTGGAGGGTTAATATGACCTCTGACGGGCGCAGAAGCGCAGTTGAATCTCGGACCCAAGCCGGAAAAGAAAGCCGTCGCGGACCATCAAGAGTGCTGGTTTTACCCCAGGCCCTCACCGTAAAGCACTTATCTGAATTGGTCGACCAAAGTCCCATTGACGTAATCAAACAGTTGATGCGCAGTGGGATCATGGTATCAATGAACGAGGTAATTGATCACGAGGTAGCCACTCTGGTTACCCAGGCTTTCGGCATCAAGACCAAAGTGGCCGATGCAAGCGACTTGGGCAAGCATTTGTCCAGCGAGGAAGCCGGTAGTGAGACAGATGAAGGGTCAGTCTCCCGGCCGCCAGTGGTGACCATCTTGGGTCACGTAGACCACGGCAAGACCAGTCTCCTGGACGCCGTCCGTAAAGCCCACGTGGCTGATGCCGAAGTTGGGGGCATTACCCAGCACATCGGGGCCTATCAAATAGAGCATCTAGGCCACAAGATGACGTTCCTGGACACTCCAGGGCATGCGGCGTTCACCGCCATTCGCTCCCGAGGTGCCCGCGTTACCGACATCGCGGTCTTGGTGGTGGCCGCTGATGACGGATTGATGCCGCAAACGATAGAAGCCATTAATCATGCCAAGGCCGCAGAAGTTCCCATCATTATTGCCATCAACAAAATGGACCTGCCGGGGGCAGACCCGGAACGGGTCAAGCGACAACTCAGCGAGCATAATCTATTGGTGGAAGACTGGGGCGGGGAAATTATATCGGTGGGGGTTTCCGCTCGCACCGGGTCAGGCCTGGATGAACTGTTAGAGAATATTCAAGTACTTTCAGAAATCTCCGAGCTAAAGGCAAACCCAGACAAACCTGCCGCCGGTGTCATTATTGAAACCAGACTTGACCGGCGCCGGGGCCCTACTAGCACGGTATTGGTGCAGGGCGGCACGCTGAAAATCGGCGACCTCGTCGTAGCCGGTAGCGTCTGGGGAAAGGTTCGGGCCATGAACAACGACTTGGGTGAGCCAGTTAAAGAACTCGGCCCCTCCCAGCCGGGGGAAGTGCTGGGATTCAGCACTCTGCCAGAAGCTGGAGACCTCTTCGCCGTGGTTGCCACTGAGCGGGAGGCCCGTACCATCGCGACCGATCAGGAGCGTCAAAACTCTGCCAAACAGTCCCAAGGGAGAGCCTTGACCCTGGAGGAAGTGGTCAAACAGATTGACATTGGAGATGTTAAAGAACTTAATTTGGTGCTTAAAGCCGACGTGCAGGGTAGTGCGGAGGCGGTCAGGCAATCCTTGGAACAACTTACCGATGACGAAGCAAAAGTGCGCATCCTGCATTCTGGTGTGGGGGCCATCAACGAATCGGACGTACTGTTGGCCAGTGCCTCTTTGGCGATTGTCATCGGCTTCAACGTAGGTGCTGAGCCTGGAGTTGACCGGGTGGCAGAACGGATGGGCGTTGAGCTCCGTCATTACAACATCATCTACCGGCTGATTGAAGACGTCGAGTTGGCGTTGCACGGCATTCTCGAGCCAACTTACACCGACGTGGTGGTGGCTCGCGCCGAAGTGCGAGAAGTCTTCCCAGCCCGTCGTGGCGTTCAAATTGCCGGTTGTCGGGTCCTGGATGGACGGATCACCCGAGGAGCCGCTGTACGGGTCATCCGTGGGACAACGGCCATGGTCGAATCAACCATCACCAGCCTGCGGCACTTCCGCGAGGAAGTTAACGATGCCAATGCGGGCACCGAGTGTGGTATCCTGCTGCAAGGCTTCAACGAATTCGAGACCGGTGACGTTATAGAGGCTCACCGCCAGGAACGATCGCAGCGTTAATCCAACGCTGCGCCCAATTCAGCCTCTTTGATACCGGCCGCGTTCGGGAGTGTTACGATGACTACAAGACGAGTAGATCGCATCAACGGTCAACTGCGCCAAGAGCTAAGCCTAATTATTTCCCGTCAGATCAAAGACCCGCGAATTGGCGGTGTGATCACGATAACTCAGGTGAAGGCCGCCCACGACTTGCGTACCGCTCGAGTATTCGTTAGTGTACTGGGCGACCAGGCTACCAAACTAAGCACCTTGGAAGGAATCCAGTCGGCCTCCACCTATTTGAGGCGGGAGTTGCGTGACCGGCTCAAATTAAAATACGTGCCCTTTATGAAGTTTGAACTTGACCAGTCAATTGAAGACGCCGACAATTTGCTTCGGGTTATTGACCAGCTAAAGGATGATCCAGCCATGGAGAAACTCTCCGCTCATATCCCCACCAACGAAGGGCCATTAGCGTTCCCTTCCAACAACAAGTAAGTAATGGCAAAATCCACGGCCAAAGCGTCGGCAGTACACACCGGGTTTCTCAACTTTAATAAGCCAGTCGGCATAACCTCTATGGAGGCGTTGCGTCGCATCAAGGCCATCACCGGCCAGAAGCAAAAGGTGGGCCACGCTGGCACCATGGATCCCCTGGCCCACGGCGTGTTGCCAATCTGCTTCGGGCAAGCAACCCGCCTGATGGAATATGTTGTCGGCAGAACTAAACGCTACACCGTGGCGATCAAGCTGGGCGAGACCACCAAGACCTTCGACGCTGAAGGGGAAGTGACCCAGTCTGGTGACCCTTGCGGAATCACCGTCGAAACCATCAAGGCCGCTCTGCCGGCATTTACCGGTGCCGTAATGCAAACACCCCCGATGTACAGCGCGATTAAAATTAACGGCCAAAGACTCTACAAACTGGCGCGCGCTGGTATCGAAGTTGAACGGGAAGCACGCCCTGTGGAGATTTTCGACATTGAGATTGTTGACTTCTCTCTGCCCAATTTGGTGATCAACGTTGAGTGCGGTCGCGGCGTCTATATGCGCTCTTTGGCTCACGATTTGGGAGGCGCGCTCGGTTGTGGTGGTTATGTGACCGACTTGGTTCGCACCTATAGCGGGGGCTTCCATCTTGAAGATTCAGTGACGTTGGAACAGTTGGAGGAGGCCAATTCCCAGAACCCAACTGGCTGGCTTCAATATCTATGCCCGGTTGACTCAGTCTTAAGGGATTTGAGGTCGCTGAAGGTAAGCACTCAGGCCGAACAATACCTGAGCAACGGCCAGTCGGTAGGAATTGGGCGAACCGGGATGGAAGCCGGGTACTTGGAGCAGTTTCGACTATACTCCACCGACGGCAAATTCCTAGCATTAGCCCGGTGCGACCTTTCAACCAGCACTTGGAAGCCGGTAAAGGTCTTCCAGACTACCACCCCTTCCCCCTATTCCCCAACCGAAGTTGGGCATTAGCTTGCCCAGCATTTATTCCACTCAACCCAGATATGAACTACATTTCGTGTGGGTTTGGTTTTACCTGGGCCAAATACGGCTGATATCCAAATTTTTGTCTTGACTTAGATTTTCAGCAATGTATATTGGGATGGAGCTAGCTGCAGTTCAAGTCCACAGTAGTCCAGATTGGGTACCACAAGATGGCCGCTGTACATCCAACAAAGGTTGAGAAGGGGACCTCAAGGGCAAACCAGTGGCTCTCAAAGACTACTCATGCTAACGAACGGTGGCTCTTTGGGGAATTTCCACAGCAAAACTTAGGCGGAAAATAAACGAGGGGGTATCACTATGGAAGCCTATTGCTTCAAATGTCGCAGCAAACGAGAGATTGGAAACCCACAGCAAGTAACGCTGAAGAATGGTCGCCCGGCAACTCAGGGAGTATGCCCACAGTGCGGAACCAAAATGTTTCGGATTGGTAAAGCGTAGCGACTAGGTCGACAGCCAGCAATAGATGTCTCATTGAGTGGTGGTGCGTAAGAATGTGTGGTTGAGGCAAGACTGAGACTGGCCGAATCGACAATATCTTGGAGCGACCTCTTCCAGGGCGCGGGGATCTTATTCATTAAGACCCGCGCCCTGCGCTATTAAGGGATTTGTGCCACTCAGGCGTCGGGCGTTGGCACCCCTTGCCAGCTGACACCAGACATACGATACACCGCCAATAAGCGCCATTTTCATTGACACCTTGTCGCCAACCTAACTACAATAACCACGGAGTCCTCGCCACGCTCAAATTTGTACGCATCCGCTAATTTTAACAATCCATTTTAAGGTAAAACCTCAGCCAGGCGACATCAGCGAGTACAATAATGAATATGCGCAGCCAGGTTACTTCCCAGACACAATCCAAACAAATCGTTCACACTTGCGACTGTTGCGGCAAGAAGGCCGTCCAAGGGCGTGCCTTCTCTTTCAAGTCCAGAAACGCCCCCGCTGCATCCCCAGCAGACGCTTCCTCCACCGAAACAACCAAGTGTTTCCAATGTGCCTTGAAGCACCTACCCATGCTCAAACGGTCATTGATAGCCGCCCTGGTTGTCGGCACTGTGTTGACCGCCTTGAATCAAGGTGACGCCCTGCTATGGGGTCAGTGGAACAACGCCCTGTACTGGAAAATCCCGCTTACTTACTGCGTGCCTTTCATCGTAGCGTCCTACGGTGCGTTAATCAACAGCAGAAAATAGGGGCAGTCGATAAAACCGCCCCTACCCTTCATGTCATTACCCAGTGTTAGCTCCAATTCTGGTCAGAACTTCCGGATAACGCTGACCACCTTGCCCTTAACTTCCAAGTTACTGGCGGAACAGTAGATTGGCTCCATCTGGCTGTTGGCCGGCTGAAGACGAACTGTGTCACCTTCCAGGTAGTACTTCTTCAGAGTGGCTTCCTCTTCATCCTTCAGCCAGGCAACCACCATTTCGCCATTAGCTGCCTGCTGCGCTGGCTGGATGATTACAATGTCCCCATCATCAATCAGGGCGTCAATCATGGATGTGCCTTTGACGGCCAAAGCATAAAGCTCGCCATGCCGCCGAGTTAGTTCGGGAGGGACCTCGATTGAGTCAAACTCTCGAGTGGAGGCGGCACCCTCGGTTGAGAAAACCGGCAACGGCAGTCCCGCAGCAATACTACCGACTATGGGCACTCTCGGCGAATTGGAGACCGGCTGGCCTTCATTGTCCAAAAGCTCTATGCCCCGAGCGACGTCGGGCCTCCGGTTCAGGTATCCGTCCCGGTTCAACAACCGCAAGTTGTAGTCCACCACTGATGTGGAACTAACGTCACAAGCCTTCTGGATGTCCCGGACCGTAGGTGGTATACCTTCCTCCTGAATGAACTCTTGAATGAAGTTTAAAATCCGTTGGCGTCGAGAAGAAAGTTTCTTCCGAATAATCATTGCACTTCCTAAAACTTATGTTCTGCCAACAGGCTAACAAAGAAGTATTTGGGTGTCAATGCCGACTGGTCAGTTGTCTCGAGTTCCAAGAAAAAAGTCTGCCACAAAAGCGGCAGACCTGAAATTTCAAATTGATTTGTCCGGGGTGCAGAGACTGACTCTAAGGGCCCATGACGAAATAAGTGGATCCGTATTAGTCAAATTTCAGTGTGTCTACACTGAAATTTGCATCACTTATTTAATCACGGCTACTAAGGAGCAGCTTGCATCTGGTTGAGTCTCGCCGCCAAGCGGGACTTGCTTCTGGACCCGTTGTTCTTGTGCAGGACGCCTTTCTTTACCGCCTTGTCTAAAATACTCAGCGCGTTGTGGACTGCGGTGGCCGCCGCTTCAGCATCACCGGACTCTACGGCTCTTCTTGCGTTGCCAACTGCGGTTCTAGTGGTACTACGCATGCTGTGGTTTATCTGGTAACGCGTCACTGAGCGACGAGTGGCTTTTTTTGCGGGCAAAGAACTTCCTCCTGATTATCTATTGCTTGAGGCCTCTAACTGGAGCCTTGGCACAGTGGGTCTATTATAGACCAGTCGGAGCCAGAATCCAACGTGCTCTTTTTCCGTCCAATACGCAACCCTTTTTCAATGGTTACGCGTTGGACGTTGGCTACACGTCCAGGTTTTTGACGCTGCGGGCGTGAGCCTGAATAAAGCTTTTGCGCGGGGCCACCACTTCACTCATCAAAGTAGTGAACACATCGTCACTTTCGATCAAATTGTCGATGTTCACCTGGAGCATCTGGCGGGTGTCCGGGTTCATGGTGGTCTCCCAAAGCTGGTCCGGGTTCATTTCTCCCAAACCCTTGTAACGCTGCACCTGAATGCCGCGCCGTCTTTCAAACTTCGCCATTAAAACGTCCTTCTGCTCTTCGTTGTAAGCATAATTGACGTCACGGCCCGCCTGAACGCGGTAGAGAGGCGGCTGAGCGATATAGAGAAATCCACCATGGATCAGGGGCTGCATCCGGCGATAGAAGAAGGTGAGAATCAACGTACGAATGTGGGAGCCGTCAACGTCGGCGTCAGTCATAATTATAATCTTGTGATACCGGATTTTGGACGCGTCAAATTCTTCGCCTTCTCCAGCGCCCAGGGCCGCGATCATGCACCGGATCTCCTCGTGAGCCAAAATTTTATCCGGTTGCTGGAGCACTCGCTCCACGTTTAGAATTTTGCCTTTGAGCGGCAGTATGGCCTGGAAGCTGCGGTCGCGACCCATTTTGGCTGACCCGCCAGCCGACTCACCCTCAACAATGTAAAGTTCTGACTTGGCCGGGTCCCGCTCCGCGCAGTCGGCCAGTTTACCGGGGAGGGATGAGCCATCCAGAGCGTTCTTGCGTATGACCAGGTCTCGCGCCTTCTTAGCGGCCTCTCTGGCTCGTTGGGAGGTGAGACACTTGTCTACGATCAGTTTGCCCGAGGCTGGGTTGGCTTCCAGATAGCGGGTCAAGCCCTCGGCGACCACCGACTCGACGATACCGCGAACATCGGCATTGCCCAATTTGGTTTTAGTCTGGCCTTCAAACTGGGGATCGGTGAGCTTGACGCTGACCACCGCAGCAAGTCCCTCGCGAACATCTTCGCCAGTCAGATTAGGCTGGTCCTCCTTGATGAACCCTTTCCGACGGGTGTAGTCATTAATCACCCGGGTAAGCGCCGAGCGGAATCCGGTAAGGTGGGTGCCACCCTCAGGGGTGTTAATGCAGTTGGCGAAGGAAAACACCGTCTCAGCAAAACCGTCGTTGTACTGTATGGCCACTTCAACCGCGATGTCATCAAGAGTCTTCTCATAGTAGAAAGGCTCTTTCTGAACCACTTTGCGGTTGCGGTTGACATTACGAACCAGGTTGGCGATACCACTGTCAAAGAAGTAGGTGCGCTCAATGTCACCATTTCGCTGGGTCTCATGCCATTGGCTGGTAAAGTTGATTTCCAGGCCCTTGTTGAGATAGCCGATCTCTTTAAAGTGGCTGACCAGAGTCTCAAAGTCGTACTCAATAATGGGGAACATCGCCGGGTCAGGCTTGAAGGAGATCGTAGTCCCATGTTCCTTGGTCTTTTTCGACTGCACAACATCGGAGGTAGGAGCACCCTGTTTGTATTCCTGATGGTAGACGTACCCATCCCGCTGAACCTGTGCCTTCAGGTACACCGACAAAGCGTTGACCACTGAGCCTCCGACGCCGTGCAAGCCGCCAGAGACCTTATACGCGCCGCCGCCAAATTTGCCGCCAGCGTGCAGGGTTGTCATTACAGTCTCCAAGCCCGACCTACCGGTAGTCGGATGAACATCCACCGGAATACCGCGGCCGTTATCGGCAACGGTAATCAGGCCGTCTTTATCTAAGGATATATCTACCCGGTCACAATACCCGGCCATCGCTTCATCGACCGCGTTGTCCAGAACCTCATAGATGAGGTGCTGCAGACCCCGCTGGTCGGTGCTACCAATGTACATTCCCGGCCGCACCCTGACTGCTTCCAATCCCTCCAAAACCCTAATGTCTTTAGAGGTATACCCTGCCGGCATTTGTTGCTGCATAGACTGTTCCATCCCAATGTGTTTAGGTTACCAATATTATCGAACGCAATAAAAAAGGAACGCGGAGGATTGCTCTACATTCCCTACCAATTGCATGTATATATTATACCAAATTTGCAGTTATTCTGTTTGCGTATTGTGTCGCGTTGCGGCGGTTTGATTCACTTTTCTGGCGACGCTCTCAAAACCGACCGACACCGAATCAGAGAATAAAGCGGTGAGTATTCAGTAAATATCGAAACCGCATCAGAACCGGGCGCAGACTTCGGTCAACCGGCTGGCCCAGCCACAGGCCGCTACATTTGGAATAATTTCCGGTAAACGCCCGGCGACCCGTCGGCGTGGGTCATTTTGGGGTTAATGGTATCGGTCCACTCCGGGGTTACAGTTGTGCGCACCTTGTCCCACTCCCGACTGTCGGCAACATCAGTAGATTCGCATTCATGCACGGTAATGTACTTTGGCTCACCCGTGACGGCGGCGAACCGACGCGCTCGGATGTAACCAGGTATTGATCGATAGAGCGGTAACCGCTGATTGTTGTATACCTGGTTGAACCGCGCCTCCAGCTCTTCCGGCACCGACATTCGGCCCACCAGCAAGGCCGGTGCCATATCCGCCTGGGCCGTCGGTTCATCAACATCAAGAGGGTACAACAACAGGTACAGGTTCCGGATGAATATCTGGCCCACCACGTGAGGTGACATTCGCTTGGACCACTCGGTGGGATTGTTCAAGTGCCCCTGCCAGATGTCGCTGTAATAGGCTTGAGGTTCGGTGAGTTCATAGCACGCGAGATATTTAGGGCCGCCTTTTACCGCGACGTAACGGGCAGCATTGAGTACACCAGGTATGGAAAGCCGCTCGGGTATGTGCTCTTCGTTGTACCAGCGGTTGAACTCCTCTTCCACCTCCGCGGCGACATCGGCGTAGACCATCAAAAGACCAGTTCCCCTTTTTGCTGCCACATTACCTCCTGAGGCCAAGGAATTTACTACGCAGTTCAATAGTTATGTAATCCAAGCAAGTCCTTATCAACCAGCCCCCTGCGCCCTGCGCCAATATCAGTTGCCCGGATAGTAGTACCGCCCGCTTTTTACACTATCTAGAGCATAACTGACCGCCTTGAACAGAGGTTGGGGCAGATCGTACAGATCGAACCAGCCATACTCTGAGAACGCTTCCGGTTCGGCTAATACTGGCTCCTGATTGCCAATATCGCCCAGAAACTCTATATCCAGATAATGTTTGTCATAGGCGATGATATTGCTGAAGCAAAGAAAGATCAAGTTGCCTACGGTGACCCCAAGCTCTTCCAGCGATTCACGGCGGGCGCATTCTTCCAGGGATTCCCCCGATTCTAGATGACCACCAGCCGATGCCCAAGTCGCTTCACCGTGGGAGCCCTGCCGCTTGGCCAGGAACACTTTTCCCTGCCGCACGAACACGACACCCACCCCGACCAGAGGTCTGGTAGCCTCATTTTCCGGGTTTTCTTCCAGATTTTCCATGAAGGGAAGTATATCATCAGTGCGTTCTAGCATGAACTGATGTTCAAGCTGCTGTTTTATTAATCTTGATGCCTACCGGCTGCGCGTGCTAGACTGCCCGTTGGGGCAGGACAGACGATGTGCTGCATCTTCCCCAGCGCCAAAGCTAGGCAAAAAAGATAGGGCAGGCATATGGCAACAGATATCAACCAGACCAAGGGCATCATCCTTTCTGGCATGCGCCCCACCGGACGGCTCCACCTGGGCAACTACCTGGGAGCCTTACAAAACTGGGTAGCTCTGCAGCAAGAATATAAGTGCATCTACATGGTGGCGGATATTCACGCACTGACCACTATGGAGTCGCCCCTGGACGTGGTCGACATCCAACCGAACATCGCTGAAATGGTGCTAGACTGGCTGGCGGCTGGCGTTGACCCAGAGCAGTCCACCATGTTTGTGCAGTCTCAGGTGCCGGAAGTGATGGTGCTGCACACCTTGCTCAGCATGGTCACACCCCTGGGCTGGTTGCTGCGGGTGCCGACATTCAAGGACAAAGTCCGGCAGATGGACGAAACCGAAGAAAGTGTAAACTATGGTCTGGTGGGATACCCGGTGCTGCAGACCGCCGACATCATCCTATACAAGGCGGACACCGTTCCGGTAGGGCAAGACCAACTGCCCCATTTAGAATTAGCCCGAGAAATAGTTCGCCGCTTCAATCACCGTTTCGGCGACACTTTCCCGGAACCCAAGTCGAAACTGACTGAAGCACCGCTCATAGTGGGACTGGACGGCCAGAATAAGATGGGGAAGACCCTGGACAACCACCTTGAATTGGCGTCCACGCCCGAAGAGACCACCAAGCGCGTGCTTACTGCCTTCACCGACCCCCAACGGAGTACCCGCAGTATTCCCGGTCGGCCTGAGGTATGCAATGTCTATTCGCTGCACAAGCTGTGCAGCACCGGCGATGAAGTGGCTACCGTATACGACGAGTGCACCACCGCCCAGCGAGGCTGCGTCGATTGCAAGCGGCATCTGGCAGGCAATATTAACCAGTATCTGGAGCCGTTACGGGACCGCAGGCGTGAATTCGAGAGAAATCCTGATTATGTCAATCAGCTTCTGGACGATGGCGGCAAGAAGGCACGGGCAATTGCCAAGCAGACCGTCGGCGAAGTCTACGAGAAGATGGGCTTGGGCAAGTACGTCTAGCCACCAAGATCATCCAGCCGCATAATCCACCTGCTCAACCTAATCGCTCAACCCAGTTAGCTCAAGGACGGAATTAGATGACTCAAGGCAGCACTGAACCTCTTCCCAAATCCCAGAGCGGTCGCACCGTGATGGAAGTGTGTGTCGACGCCGCCCGTCAGGCTGGCGCGATGGTCGGCAGCCGGTTTCTGACCGAAAAAGAGATCAACTTGAAGGGCCGCTCCGACATTGTTACCGATGTGGACTTGGCCTCAGAAAAGCTGATTCTGGGAATACTGACCTCTGAGTTTCCCCAGTTCAGCATCCTTGCTGAAGAGTCGAAGCCGGTGACCAACGATTCGGAGTATACCTGGGTGGTAGACCCCATTGACGGCACTCGTAACTACGCCGAAGGAATCCCCCATTTTTGCCTGGTAATAGCTTTAGCCAAGGGCAGCGAAATGGTGGTGGGTGTAACTTTCGATCCCCTGAAAGATGAGATGTTCACGGCTGAGCAGGGCAAGGGGGCTTTCCTCAACGGAGAGCGTATCACGGTTTCTCAAAGGCAGGAGGTACCCGAATCGATCCTGGGATTCGATCTGGGCTATGTTGACGAGAAGGCGGGCTTGGCGTTGGATATGGTGCGGAGTCTGTGGCCCAACATATTGGGGATGCGGTTAATGGGTTCGTCAGCTCTGGGGTTGGCCTACGCCGCTTGCGGGCGTTTAGACATTTATTTCCACAATCAGTTGTCACCCTGGGATATTGCATCTGGGTTAGTTTTAGTTCGCGAAGCCGGCGGGAACGTGGTGGATAAGCAGGGGGAAGCGGCCAACCTGTTTACGCCCAGTATCATCGCTTCCAGTCCCCGGTTGATCGACCGGTTTCTCCGGGCAACTGACAGTTTGGAATGGCGTAAATAAACCGGCTTGACTAGCTACTCTTATGGCTGAGCAGGTCTTTGGCAACCTTGATCAGCAAACCGCCCAGCAGCAGAGCGCCAACGACACCAGGCCCGAACACGACGATAACTTCAGTTAGTTCCTTTACTTCTATAACCATAGAGTAAACATAGTTCACCTCAAGCCCAAACCAAGTGAATACCAAGCTTGGCTGGGTGTACGATTGGTAACAGCGCGGGGTAGCCAAGATTTCCGCCGGAGTTATAAATCGTTGGGATGCACCCGATACGAACGTTGAAGTCTCCCCCGCATCACGCCTTCACCACTCCACTTTCGATCAGCGTCGCCACTTCCTCTTCGGAAAAACCGAACTCGTGCAGGACTTCCCGACTGTGCTCACCCAAACCTGGAGCACGCCGCCGGATCTGGCCCGGAGTAGCCGAGAGCTTGATCGGGATACCGATATTGTGCAGCAAGCCCAACTCCGGGTCATCCAGATCGACCAGCATATTGCGCGCTTTAACGTGAGGGTCCTGGTACACTTGGGCCATGTCGTAAATCGGTCCGGCCACCACTCCGGCTTCTTCCAGCAATTGAAGCCAAGAGGCGGTGGTTTGTTCGCTGAGGGTCTCTTCCAGGAGGTCGGCCAACTCCTGCTCTCGGATTTTTCGGTCGCTGGGCGCGATGAACCGAGTATCGTCGATCAATTTTGCCAGGCCGGTGGCCCGACAGAATTGCTCCCAAGTTGATTGAGTGGCCGCGCCGATGTTGATGTAGCCGTCCTTGGTGCGCAGGGCCTGATATGGCGCGTTGACCCGGTGGGCCGAACCCAAGGGGCCCGGCACTTCACCGTTGGCAAAATAACTGGACGATTCCCAGATTGTATAGGCAATCCCGGCCTCCAGCAGCGAAGTGTCGACCATCTGCCCCTGGCCGGTCTTGAGGGCGTGGATATATGCGCACAGAATCCCGTTGGCCGCCAGCAGCCCCGCCGAGATGTCGGTAATGGGCACACCCACCTTGGCCGGTGGGCTGTCGGGGAAACCGGTGATGCTCATTAACCCGCTCATGCCCTGGGCGACCAGATCGAAGCCACCTCGATTGCGGTAGGGGCCGGTGCTGCCGAACCCGGATATGGTGCAATAAATTAGCCTGGGCCTCAGCCCCGACAGTTCTGCATAACCCAGGCCCAAACGCTCCATCACGCCCGGCCTGAAGTTTTCAACCACCACATCGGCCCGTTGCAGCAGCTTCCTGAATACCTCTTTCCCCTCGTCCTTTTGTAAGTTCAGAGCCATGCTGCGTTTGTTGCGATTCAGTGCCAGAAATCCCGCGCCCCAGCCGTTGATGAAGGGCGGCCCCATGCGCCGGGTGTCGTCGCCGCCGTTGGGCCGCTCCAGCTTGATAACATCGGCGCCCATGTCGGCCAGCAGCATGGTGCAAGCCGGGCCGGCCATAATCTGAGTCAAATCCAATACTACCATTCCGGAAAGGGGCAACAGGCCAGAGGTCATTTCATCACCGTCAAATTACAGTCCAAAAGGCCGCGAAATTAGACACCGGAGTGCATCCATTGTCCGTGAAAGGCATCACAAGTATACTGGCACGGCCTGAAGCCCGCCAGCGAATCAACCCAACAGTAAATGCACCAGTAAACACACCAGGTATTAGCTTTGCCAGGAGACGGTATACAGGAGACGGTATATTGGACACTGTTCGCGGAGAAGCCCCCAAGTCCCGAGTCAAACAGGATGCTGACTACATCTTCCACGAGTTGACCAGAAGCATCTGCCCTGATTGCAAGACCGTCATTGACGCCCAGATAATAATCCGGGACAACAAGGTGTTCATGCGCAAACGATGCCCTACCCACGGCTGGTTCGAGGGCATCATCAGTTCCGACGCCGAAATGTACGTCGATTCCGTCAAGTTCAACAAGCCGGGCACCATTCCTCTGGACTTCAGCACCGAGGTCAAAGACGGCTGTCCGCTGGACTGCGGCCTTTGCCCGGAGCACAAGCAGCATATGTGTCTGGCGCTGATTGAAGTGAACTCGGCGTGCAATCTGAACTGCCCGGTCTGCTTCGCCAACGCCGGACTCGGCTTCAGCCTGACAATGGAGCAGGTCGAGAAAATGTTAGACCGCTTCGTGGAGACTGAAGGCGACCCAGAAGTTGTCCAATTCAGCGGCGGCGAGCCAACCATCCACCCCCAGCTTTTTGAAATGATCCAGGCGGCACAAGACCGGGGCATTCGCCAGGTGATGGTCAACACCAACGGCGTACGTATTGCCAAGGACGACCGCTTTCTGGCCGGGTTGGCCAAGTTAAACCCGGTGATCTATTTCCAGTTCGATGGCCTACGTCGGGAGACTTACGAAGTCATTCGCGGCGAAGACCTGTTGGACATTAAAATGCTGGCCTTGGACCGGATACATGAGGCCGGGATGAGCGCGGTGCTAGTAGCCGCCATTGAGCGAGGAGTCAACGTAGGCGAGGTAGGAGCTATTGTTGAGTTTGGCCTGGCGCATCCGGCGGTCAGAGGAGTGGTACTACAGCCGGTCACCCACGTGGGCCGTCACATCGACTTTGATCCCATGCAACGGGTTACCATTCCCGACGTGATTCACGGCATAGTTGACCAGAGCAAGGGACGCTTCGTGATGGAGGATTTTGTTCCGGTACCTTGCTGCTTTCCCACTTGCCAGGTCAATTCTTACGTCTTCGTCGACGGCGATAAAACGGTTCCCTTACCCAGATTGTTGGAGATTGATCAGTATCTGGACTATATTACCAACCGCGCCCTGCCCAAGGCACCCAACGCCGCCGATGTCCAGAAAGCGTTAGAAGGCCTGTGGTCAGCGTCGGCGGTGGCGGGCACCGAAAAGACCGCCAGCCAGTTTGAGTGCGCCTGCGGCCCCGGACTGGACTTGCCGTATAGCATGAACCACCTGAAAGACCACATCTTTCAGATAGCCATCAAGGACTTCATGGATGCCTATACTTTCAACGTCAAGCAGGTGATGAAGTGCTGTGTGGGCATCCTGGTTCCCGACGGTCGGGCTATTCCTTTCTGTGCCTACAATTCGGTGGGGTATCGGGAGGAAATCCGCGAGCAGCTAACTTTGGAACAAGCCCGGAGCAAAATTGAACTTGCCAGAAGAAGCAATAGCTAAATCCTGCTGCGCCGACCTTTACCAGTCGGACTTAGCCCGGATGATATTGGGCGACACCTTGCATCCCGGCGGGATGGCCCTGACCAATCGCTTGGGCCGTATGATGGGCATCCAACCGGGTGACTGGGTCGCCGACTTGGCCTGCGGGCGGGGCACCAGCGCTATGGCAGTTTCCCGGGCGTTTCACTGCAAGGTTGTGGGGATTGAGTTTGGCTCTGGTGCCGCCGCTGAAGCCCGGGCATCTGCGCTGGAAGCTCCAATTCGATCAGAAACTTTCTTTGTGCGTGGCGACGCCGAACAACCGCCGCTCAGATCCTCAGTCATTGATGCCGTCCTTTGCGAGTGCTCGATGAGTATTTTCCCGGACAAACCCTCGGCCGTGAAACAGGTCAAGGGTGTACTTCGTCCCGGGGGTAGGTTTGGTCTTAGTGATGTCACTGTTGAACCCGGCAGTCTCCCCCAAGGGTTGAACAATGTTGTGGGCCAAGTCCTGTGCCTGGCCGATGCCCTGAGCGTAGCCGGATATGAGAACTTGCTGACCCACGGCGGTATGAAGCTGCAGCATCAGGAAGACGCGTCCGACGAGATCATCAATTTGCTGGACGATTTGGCAGGCAAGCTAGGAATGATACTGGCCTGGCAGAAGGTCTCCCAGCCAACTTTGGCCGCTGATCAGGACTGGTTGCGGGATGCCCCAGATTTAATCACCGAGGTTCGCCAATTGGTGACTGATGGCAAACTGGGCTACTGGTTGTTTGTCGCCGAAAAGCCCGCCTAGCCGCGATCAGTTTGGCCCCTACAGATTCAAACCCTTCCACCCTTACCCTATCAACCCCGTGCAATCGCTGTTATATTATTATTATGGGCTTGAATAAAGCACCCCGCATTTTGCGGTCGGCAAATTCATAATGGTATTTGAAGACTTCATTCTCCTGCAAAAGCTGCTGGCCTCATTGTTGGTGGGCTACCTATTGGGGTCGGTCCCTTTCGCGCATCTGGCCGCCCGATTCAAAGGCGTGGACATCTTCGTGACCGGAAATCGGCGGGCTGGCACCGCCAATGTATTCTGGAATGTGAGCCGTCGAACCGGCGTGCTAGTGTTGGCTGCCGACGTGGCCAAGGGGTCCCTGGCGGTGGTAATCGCTCAGTTGATGGACCTTCAGGGGCCACTGGTGATTCTGGCTGGCGGAGCGGCGGTGGCGGGACACTGGAAGTCCGTCTTCACCGGGTTCAAGGGCGGTGATGGCATGGCCACGCTGTTAGGGGTTACTATAACTCTGGTACCGGCGTTGGCACCGCTGTGCATTGGAGTTGGTTTCGTGGCGGTGATGCTGTTTTGGAAGTCGCCCTACCGGTCTGCGGTAGGAATCGCGATTTGCTTCACCGTATTGCTGGGTCTCGGCCTTTTCTTCCAGCATCGGCTAGACCTGGTGTACGGTCTAACCGGGCTGGCCCTTCTAGTCCTGACTCACAACGTACTGATCCGGCGTCGGCTGGCGGCGACTGGTGTGGCTCCCCGAGACGAATTTGACGAACTGGATCTAGATCTAGATGTAGACCTGGGCGGGGATGACATCACCGACCCGGACCTGGGGCCTCCCGCCAAGAATCATCGATAATAGCCCTGATTAGCAACCCTCCGACCTTTGTTCCTTTAATTGCAGCAGCTCCAAAACCCAGCCTAGTTGCTCATCTTCGGCAGCTTCTTTCATCCATCCCGGTTCCAGCTTCTCCGCTGCCTCCAGATGCGTAAGACACCGATCAAGATCGCCCAATTTGGAACACAACCGGGCAGCATTAAAGTAGGCCACCGCGAAGTCGGGGGCAGCTTTGACCGCGGCTAAGTAGGCCTCCATTGCGCCCTGGTTATCTTCCAAGGCTTCCAACGCCGCGCCCCGGTTATTGAACGCTTCAGCGAAATTTGGCTGGAGCAACACCGCGGCTTCATAATCCACCAGTGCAGCTTGGTAATCACTCAAGCCATCGAAAGCCAGTCCCCGATTATTCAGGGCTTCAGTATCTTCAGGTCGAAGGCGCAACACCTCTGAATAATCCGAGATCGATTCCTCCATGTTCCCCATGTAGTAGTGCGTTCGGGCCCGATTAAACCAGGCGTTAACGTTGTTCGGGTCTAAACGAAGGGCTTCGGCGTAGTCGGCAATTGCCCGGTAATGTCGACCCAGTTCGTCCTGTGAAGCCCCCCGATTCAGGTAAGCGTTGGACAATTCTGGTCTTAGCTCAACCACCTGGCTGAACTGGTTCACTGCATCCCGGTGTCGGCCCACTTTAGCCAGGACGATGCCCCGGTTGTAGTGCGCCCTCAAAAAGTCTGGTTCCAGATCAATCGCCGATTCATAATCAGTCAGGGCCAGTTCCGGCTCGCCAAGATCGTCGTAAGCATTGCCCCGCTGATAATGCGCCTGAGTCGAGAGCGGTTCAACCTGGATGACCTGGGTGAACTCTCGCACCGCGTCCTTGGGCTGCTTCAGTCTGGCATAGCAGAGTCCCAGATTGAAGCGCGCCACCTGATCCCCCGGTTCGAGCGCCAGCGCCGCCGAATAGACCGCTGCTGACTCTGAGTAGCGACCCACGGCAAAGCAGGCGTTGGCGTACACCAAATCATGCTGAACGTCTGGGATAGCGTCTACATCAGCCAGCAACCCCTCCAGGCAATCCTTGGCCAGCCCGGTCAAACGCCCCCCTCTGGGCCGAGGAGTGATGTAGGTATCGCCAATGGAATAGTCTTGCAGCAAGCGGGTTAGCTGCTCAGTTAAATCCCGATATTCCTTCATACTCGCGCTACAACGTTGAGACTCGGTCGCCGCCCATTCCTGGCTTAAGAGCAATCTGGGCGATGGCTAGCGCGGTGTAGTAGGCGACGGTCAAAGTAAGATCTGTAATACCACGGTCGCCCAAAAGCCGGTGCGCCGCCGCAAAGGTGTCGTCGGAAATCTCTTTGTCGCGGATGGCCTCATGAACGTAACGGGCAATCACAACTTCATCGCCGCTCAAACCTTCCGGGGCCTGCCAGGTACGGATAGCTTCAATAGCACTGTCGCTAACCCCGGCCTTAGCCGCCAGCACGGCGTGGCCGGTCCATTCAATGCCGCTGTTCCATTCCCGGGACACCAGAATGATCGCCAGTTCCTTCAGGTTTTCCGGCATGGCGCTTTGAAAACGCAACTGTGCACCCATCGAAGTCAGGTGCCCGGCAGCTTTGGGGCTGTTGAGCAACGCCCTGAATTGAAGTCCCACTTCTGGACTGTTCCGGTCCTGCCTGATCTGATCGTAAATCTTCTGTCCCTCGGCATCCAAGGCTTCTCGCTCTACATACGGGACTCTGGCCATATCATCACCTTCGCGTGTATTTTTCCGCGTTAAAGATTGCGCCCATTTAGAGACACGCACTATAGAGTATCATGGTCAGGGCTAGTAGGCGACCAGCGCACCGCGTTGAATAATCTTGACCCGGCTTTTACAATGAGGCATACAGTAACCGTATTCACGCTCAGGAGAACAAAGTGACACAAGCTAATCTGCCCGAAGTGGTTATCTACACGCACCCAGACTGCGCATTTTCCGCCGCCGCTAAAATGGAATATCGCCGCAACAAGGTGCAATACACCGAAATCGATGTGTCGAAACAGCCGGACAAAATCCCCGACCTGCTGGCGTTAACCAACGGCGAGCGGGTCACTCCCGTGATAGTCAAAAACGGACAAGCCAGCATCGGCTTCAAGGGCGGCAATTGAGAGTTCTAGCTTAGAGGACGGTCGTCCTCTATCTATTGTTGGTTTTGATGCTTGGTTTTGACCGGCTATGACCTCTCAAAGACACTTGGGTTGCTGACTTTCGCTCCTTGTTAGCGCCCGGACGCTGTGCTAGGATTTGCTCAAAGACGAGAAGGGGATGAAGGGCCACATGACGACTAACGATAAAGAGAAGAAAGACAAGCTGGCTGCCTTGGAAATTGCGCTGGGGCACATTGAGAAGGACCACGGCAAAGGAGCCGTCATGCGCTTGGGTGAAATCGCCCTGCGCCTAACAACCGAGGTGATTCCCACCGGCTCCCTAAGCCTCGACATCGCGCTGGGAGTGGGCGGTATTCCGCGCGGGCGAGTTACCGAGATCTATGGTGGGGAATCTGCCGGTAAGTCCACTCTGGCGATTCACATTATGGCCGAGACTCAGAAAATGGGTGGGACAGCCGCTTATATTGACGCCGAGCACGCGCTGGATCCTAACTATGCCGCCAACTGCGGGCTGAATCTGGACACTCTGCTTATTTCTCAGCCGGATAGCGCCGAGCAAGCGCTGGACATCACCGAACAACTGGTGCGCAGCGGCGCCATCGACATGATCATACTCGACAGTGTGGCGGCCCTGGTTCCCCAGGCAGAAATTGACGGAGATATGGGCGATACCCACGTAGGGCTGCAGGCCAGGCTGATGTCTCAAGCCCTGCGCAAACTCACCTCCTCAATTCACCATTCTCGGACGGCGGTGGTATTCATCAATCAGCTCCGCGAGAAGGTGGGTGTAGTATATGGCAGCCCTGAGGTTACACCCGGCGGGCGTGCTCTCAAGTTTTATAGCTCAGTGCGAATTGACGTGCGTCGCATCGAGTCCCTTAAGCAAGGCGCGGAAATCATCGGTAATCGAGTAAAGGCCAGAATCGTCAAGAACAAAGTGGCCGCGCCTTTCCGGATAGCCGAGTTCGACATCATGTTCAACAAAGGCATCAGTAAGATGGGAGATCTGCTGGATATTGGTGTCGATCAGGGGATCATCAAAAAGGCTGGGGCCTTCTATTCCTACGGCGAAACTCGTTTGGGCCAGGGCCGTGAGAACTCCAAAGAGTTCCTGGCGGAACATTCCGAACTTGCCCAGGAGCTCGAAGACCGAATCCGAGGACATGCTCCCACTCCAGAGCCAGCCTCAAGAAATGGCTCTCACCCGCCGGTAGCGGATGCAGACCTGTCCCTGGCCGCCGTTTCCGACCAGGAAGACAACAAATAATCGATTAAGTTTCTCTCGACTGAGGTAACATGGTTCCTCCAGATTCACTAGAAGGTGAGGAACACTTTGTAAAAGCAAAGGACGCCGCACTCCGCTTCTTGACCTACCGAGCCCGCAGTGAAGCAGAAGTGCGGCGTCGGCTTTCCAAGAAATATGGCCCCGCAGTCATCGAGCAAGTTATCGAGACCCTACTGCGGCAAAACTTTCTTGACGACAGTTCCTTTGCGCAAGTATGGCGGGACAACCGGGAACTGCACCGTCCCCGCGCGAAACGGATGGTCCAGCAGGAATTACGGCAACTAGGAGTCTCTTCCGATGTAATCCAGGATTCTCTGGAAGGCTACAGCGATGAAAGCAATGCCTACGATGCCGGGATTAAATTAGCACGTAAGTTGGCTAGTAGAAACTTCTCGGATGAGGAATTACGCCGCCGCATATCGTCGCTCTTACAACGGCGGGGCTTCAGTTACGGCATGGTCAGAGAGACAGTGGAGAAACTATGCGGGGAGCTAGGGGCGGACTCGCTGCACCGCCAGGATGACGCCAAAAATCACGAAGAGGAATCCCAGCCCCCAGATACCAAAGCCGATAGGGATGCCCAGCAGAGTAAACAGAGTTAACCTTCCTATAAGAAAAGCACCGATCACCGACCCGCCCGCCAACCACGCCAAACCCATGCTGCGCTTTCGGTTAACGGAGAGACTGATCAATTCCCCAGCACCGTAGCCAACGCCCAGCGCGATGAGACTGGTCACGAACGGCACACCCAGCAAAACTAGACTAAGTATTCCCCAAATGATACCGCCGCCAATGGCTACGGCTACAGTAACACCCACCGCCCTGGCATAATAGGTCGGACGTACGTCATACGTTGGCATGCGCACCGCTCGGCCGCACTCTTTGCAGCGAATGCCCACCGGAGCTTGCACCATGCAACTGGTACACACCCATTTGCGGCACTGGCTACAGGAAAGCCCAGTTTCGGTTTCGGGGTGCCAGTAGCAGTTCCCGGTATTGGCGTGTTCCTGTTCAACTTCCCGCGGTTGCTCCACCACTACCCGCTACTTGTGGCTGCCGGGACTCGGTTAATCCACTCGGCACGATCATCAACGTCACGATCTTTAAGCAATCGATTAAGTAATACCTGCCTCAACGGAAGGCCTTGAGGCATTGGGCCACCGTTGGATAATAGCCGTTTCAAGATCACCAAAATCAGAATCCCTACACAAAACCAGCTTACTGATGCTGGCTGTCCCGCAAGCAAAGCCCATAAGGGCAATGCAGTCAAAGCCAACAACACCCAAATCCCAGAACTCCTGGTGATCAGCCAGCCCACCATAAACACCAACAAGAACGCTCCAATCAACAGCGGAGATAATGCCATCAGCACTCCCGCAATTACGGCGATACCGCGCCCCCCTTGAAAGCGCATGAACACTGACCAGTTATGCCCAACCACGGCCAGAGTCGGAGCTAGCAGAAGCGCCAGCGAATTCTGATCCAGTCCCAGAATGTAATGCCCGATTAAGACCGGGGATGCACCCTTGATTAGAATATCAAAGATACCTAAAGGAAGCAGCCACCGCTTACCCGCTTGTTGCGCAATATTGGAACCACCCAAGTTTCCGCTGCCGTACTCACGAATGTCGATGCCTCTGACCAGTTTACCGATCAGGAATGCGGTCGGCACCGAAGCCACCAGGTAGGCGTAAATGTACAGCCCAACAATTGCCATCACCATCTCAGGCCAGGCCTAGCTCGAGGATTGAGTCAGCTTTCTGGATGCCTCTTCCAGACGCTCTACGGTTTCCATTGGCGGGCCCATAGTTCCAGGCAGCAACTCTCCGGTATTGCCCAGGCCATGATAATCGCTGCCGCCGCAGGGTATCAGACCGTGACGTTTCGCTATGTCCAACAAACGCGCGATGGTACCTGGCGAGTACTGTGCGTAGTGGACTTCCATACCCACCAGGCCCGCCTCTTTCAAATGCGTAACCTTACTCTCTAGGTCTGGCAACTGAGCGGGATGCGCCAGCACCGCTACTCCGCCGATCCTCGACAGCATTGCCACGCCTTCTTCTGGGGTCATCTTCTCGCGATGGGCGTAAGCCAAGCCGTTGCGACCCAAGTACTCGGCAAAGGCGTCCTTGGGTTCTTTGAAGTAGCCTTTCTCCACCAGGGCCAAGGCAATATGGGGACGTCCTACCGACCCATCGCCAGCGATCTCCCGCACACGCTCCCATTCGATATGCAACCCATACTCCGCCAGTTTCTCCACCATCGCCTGTCCGCGTTCCAGACGGCCCTCACGAAATCGGGTAAGCACACTCTGTAACTCGTCATCGTCGTATTGAACAAAGTATCCCAGCATGTGTATCTCATCCCCGGGTATGTCAGTGCTCAGTTCCAGCCCCGGGATGAGCCGCATGTCGGGAAACTCCTTGAGCGCCTGGTAAGCCTCGGCCAGACCGTCGGTGTTGTCGTGGTCTGACACTGAAACCACCTTCAGTCCTTGCCGCGCCACCAGCTGAATCAGTTCAGTGGGGGTCAAACGTCCGTCAGATACCGTAGTGTGTAAGTGAAGATCAACAACTGCGCCCATAATTAATCAACCGTCCTGTCTATGCGCTGGATAGCGGTGGTTTTTCCAGTTTCAGAATCAATATCCAGCAAAACCGAATTCATGGTCACCGGCCCGTTGGCCACGCTCAACCTTTGGGGCATACCGGTCAAGAAGCGATCTAAAACTGCGTCAACTTCGCTCCCGATCACCGAGTTGATTGGACCAGTCATCCCCACATCGGTCAAATATCCGGTGCCCTTGGGCAATATCTTAGCGTCTACCGTGCCGACGTGGGTGTGGGTGCCCAGCACCGCGCTCACCCGACCGTCCAGATACCAGCCCAAGCCCTGCTTTTCCGAAGTGGCTTCAGCGTGGAAATCCACGATAATTATCTTGGGGTTTTCAGCGGTTTTTACTTCCCTCAGGATCATATCGGCGGTCCGGAAAGGACAATCCAGAGGTGGCATGAACACTCGCCCCATCAAATTCATTACCATGACGCCGTTATGGAAGAGAAAGCCACGACCTGGTGCGTTAGGGTAGTTCGCTGGGCGTATTAAGGGTAGGCCCTCGTCCATGCTGGGGATAATTTCCTTCTGGTCCCAGATATGGTTGCCTGAAGTCAGCACGTCAACGCCATTATCCAGCAACTCGTAGGCCGTGTCCGAGGTGATACCAAAACCGCCAGCAGTATTCTCGCCGTTGGCAATCACCATGTCGATTCCAAACTCTTGACGGACTTCCGGCAAAAGGGCTTTGATGGCCTGTCTCCCCGGCTTACCGATGATGTCACCAATCATTAGGATACGCAAGTTTTACCGTCCTGGATTTTCAAATTAAAAGGGACCCAACGCCGGGTAACTCCGGTCTGGGTCCCTAACAAGTTCCCACGGTCTTTGCCGAGATTCACTCCGGAGACGCCTCACCGCTCGGGTCAGTAAGACATCTCCTGCTTGAGCCTAGCTCAACGGGCAAACTCAGAGTTCCGAGTTTCTCTAATCACGGTGACTTTAATTTGCCCTGGGAATACCAGTTCTGTTTCCACTTTCTTAGCGATGTCACGGGCCAACGCTGCCGCCTGGATATCGTCAATATCACCTGGCTTGACCATCACTCTTACTTCACGCCCTGCTTGAATGGCGAAAGCACGTTCCACACCGCCGAAGCTAATCGCCGCGTCCTCCAGTTCCCGTAGTCGCTTGACGTATTGGTCAAGCGACTCCTTGCGCGCGCCCGGTCGGGCGGCACTGATCGCGTCGGCAGCCGCCACCAGGAAGGACTCTACAGACGAGTGTTCATCGTCGTGGTGCTCTTTGATGCAGGCACAGGTCGCCTGGTTCACGCCGTACTTGGCGGAAAGCTCCGCACCGATTTCAGCGTGAGGGCCTGGAACCTCATGGGTCAAAGCCTTGCCGATGTCATGCAGCAGACCGCCGATCCTGGCGAGTTTTACATTGGCGCCTACTTCGGCCGCCAGCATTCCAGCCAACAGCCCTACTTCTATGCAGTGCTTGAGTACGTTCTCGCCGTAGCTGTAACGATACTTGAGTTGGCCCAAGTATCGGATTAACTCCGGGTCCAGACCGGTTACGGCCATGTCAAAAGTGGCTTGTTCACCGGCTTTCCAAATGGTCTGCTCAATATCCGTGTGAGCTCGGTTGACCATATCCTCAATCCTGGCTGGCTGGATCCGGCCATCGGTCACCAGCTTTCCCAAGGCCAGTTTGGCGATTTCTCGCCGCACTGGGTCAAAACAGGATACAGTGACTATTTCCGGAGTATCGTCAATTATGATGTCCACTCCAGTGAGAGCTTCCAGTGCTCTAATGTTCCGCCCTTCGCGGCCAATGAGACGACCCTTCATCTCATCATTAGGCAGGGATACGGTTGACGTAGTGGTTTCCGATACCACGTCAGTAGCCAGACGGTTAATGGCTAATGTGATAATGTTGCGGGCGTTTTCGTCGGCTCTTAGCTTGAAGTCCTTCTCTAACTCGTAGTACCGGCGAGAAAGATCATGCTCGGCCTGTTCCTGGCCTTTAAGCACCACCATTTCCCTGGCCTCAGCTACGCTTAGCCTAGACACTTCTTCCAATGCTCTAATCTGCTGTGCCTTTAGAGCGTCGGCCTCATTTATTGCTAGTTGGACCTCCGTTTCCTTCTCGACAAGCCTACTTTGCTGCTTTTCTAGAGTCTCGGTCTTGCGCTCCAGTTGCTCTTCCTTCTGAGCGTATCGTCGCTCCTGTCGGTTAAGCTCCCGGCGCTGTTCCTTGATTTCCTGCTCGCCCAAATTGCGTAGCTTTAACGCTTCTTCTTGCGCACTGATGAGGATCTTCCGCTTCTCCTCATCTGCCTGGGATAAAACTACTTTGGCTTCGTCATTGGCGTTTGCTACCCGCTTACCGTCTATTTTGGACTGGAGGATGAGCCAAACTGCAACCCCCGACCCAGCTATCCCTGCGGCCGCTAGAACGGAGAGGATGATGACTAGTATTGACATATAACCACCCCTTTCCGACTAGGTTACCGTACTTTAGAGACCTTGTCTCTTAACTAAATATCGTATCGATAACCCCTTGAAGTGTCAAGGTAAAACTTGACGGCGCAGGGCCTTTTTGGTTGTGCGGTTGGCCCTTGGCCAGCGCTAGCTACGCCGGTTCACCCCTTCCCCTGAGGAAGAGGGGCCTGGGGTGATGGGGGAGAGTTGAAAAGGTTAGGGATTGGCCCTTCCAACTCGAACCATACTTGAACCATAGTCGATAGTGAATTTATCGAAAGGCCCTAACCAATTGCTCCAGCAATTCTAATTATGGCAATTCGACCCCGCGTATCGGCAGAAAATCGCTCCTCTGAACCCATCACTCGTATCTGTACAAGAGGGC
>MUCJ01000059.1 GCA_002816715.1 SAR202 cluster bacterium Casp-Chloro-G3
ATCGGCAGAAAATCGCTCCTCTGAACCCATCACTCGTATCTGTACAAGAGGGCCGTGACGGGGTGAATACCGACATTAACCCCATAATTGGATTTGCTGCTCCTGTGCCCTGGCGGGAAGCGTAGATTAACTTTGCACCTGGCAATCAAAACTAACATCAAAGTTTTATATACTTGGCGACAAGTTGGCTGTTTCCAAGTTAAGCAGGAGGTTGAGGTTTTGTCTAAATTACGTTTCCGGATGCTCCGTGGGGTGCCCATGTTGGCTTTGTTATTACTGCTAGCCTGTGGCCCGGCGGCTGGCTCCATACCGGTTAATCCTTCGTCGAGCGCTGACTCAGTTGGCGCTGAGTCCAGCACGGATACACCAACTACAGCGGCAGAAAGCGAATCGGCTGGCTCTGCCACAGACGAAACCGAAGCCTCTGAAACGCCGACCCGCGCTCCCCGGCCAACCACGGACCCAGCGCGGGTCGACGAATTGGCGATCCAAAGATACCAGAGTCAAGGCTGGCAGACCGACTTCAGCCAACGCAGTGTACCGCTAAGCGAGATATTCTCCGGCGGTCCCACCCGAGATGTGATACCGCCGTTGGATGACCCTAGTTTCGTTTCAGTCTCCGATGCTGACGCTTGGTTGGGGCCCAAGGAGCCGGTGATATTGTTCGAACTAGAGGGAGACGCCAGAGCTTATCCGCTCCAGATTCTGATCTGGCACGAGATAGTTAACGATGAAGTAGGCGGAATACCGATAACCGTCACTTTCTGCCCGCTGTGCAATTCGGCGATCACCTTCGACCGCAGGCTGGACGGTGTGGTCTACGACTTTGGCACATCAGGTAATCTGCGTAACAGCGATCTGGTAATGTGGGACCGTCAGACCGAATCCTGGTGGCAGCAATTCACCGGCGAGGCCATCGTCGGAGAGTTGAACGGCAAGAAACTGACGTTCTTGTCCTCGACCATTGTCTCTTGGGAGGACTTCAAGACCTTTCATCCCGGTGGACAGGTACTCTCCAAGGACACCGGATTCAACAGGACTTACGGCCAGAACCCATACGCGGGCTATGACCAGATAGACCTACCGCCGTTCCTTTTCCGGGGCCAGACCGACGGCCGTTTGCTGCCGAAAGAGCGGGTAGCCGCGGTTACCATTGGCGAAGTTGACGCCGCCTTCCCGTTTTCTACTTTGGAGCAGGAGAGAGTCGTTAATTACAAAGTGGGCGAGCAAGACCTGGTGGTGTTCTTTAAGCCAGGTACCCAGTCGGCTTTGGACGGCCGGCTAATCGCCGAGTCAAAAGACGTAGGCTCCACCGGCATATTTGCCACTCAGGTTGACGACCAGATGCTGACTTTCAAGATTGAGGATGATCGATTCGTTGACCACGAGACCGGCAGCATCTGGAATTTGCTGGGGGAGGCAGTCGAAGGCCCGCTATCCGGCACCAGGCTAACACCCATTGTGCACGCCAATCACTTCTGGTTCTCCTGGGGGGCCTTCAAGCCCAACACGCTGGTTTATCAGGGCCAGCAGGGCTAATATACCGGGGCAATCGTGTTCTGATTGGCGGCATGCTGTCCCAATGTGAGAGAGGACATCTGGCTATGCGGACAATATAGCAGCTTGCTCTAAAGACAACAATCTTCAGGACAAAAACCTCGCTGGCGAGCCTGACGAACAGCCACAGAGAAAAGTCTCTGCAGTCTCGCCTACACCCCCACCCTCGCCAAACGGTCGCGGAACACCTGCAAGCGTTCCAGGATTCGCGTGAGACGGGATTGCCACTGGTCGCCCAATTCTCGCTTGGAGATGGTCATCTGGGTGTTGCCCACGGTGACCGACGGCCCCAGCGCTCGTTGCAACGGCGTCCGGGCGCTGCCCACCGAGTTGCGGAACCCAACGGTGATCCCCTCGGCGGATTGGACTATCGAATCGATGTCTAGTCCGGCGGCCAAAGCCCGCAAGTCCACCAGCGACAGCAGGTTTGCCACCACCTCCGGCAGCGGCCCGAAGCGGTCGCGCAATTCCTCTTCAATCTCCTTGACCTCATTGCGGTCCGTCATCTGGGCGAAGCGCTGGTAAAGGGACAGTCGGGTGGGCAGGTGAGACACGTAGCTGTCCGGTATGCTGGAGGGCAGCGGCACGTCGATGCGGGGCAGGTCAGCGCTGACCGGGCCGGACGCTGGCCCTTCGCTGCCCTGCTCGTGCATCAACTGGTTGACCGCCTCCTGAAGCAGTTGACTGTACAAGGTCAGGCCCACTGAGTGGATTTGACCGCTCTGGGCCGCTCCCAGCAGGTTGCCCGCGCCGCGAATCTCCATGTCGCGCATGGCGATGCGAAATCCTGAACCCAGTTCCGAGGCCTCCAGGATGGCCTCGATACGTTGCTCGGCGGTGGATGTTATGCGGCGGCCACGGGGCACCAGCAGGTAAGCGTAGGCCCGGTGCTCGCCACGGCCCACCCGCCCTCGCAACTGGTACAACTGGGCCAGCCCGAACCGGTCGGCCCGGTCTATGATTATAGTGTTGACATTTGGCAAATCCAGACCCGACTCGATGATGGTAGTGCAGACCAATACGTCGGCTTCCTGGTTGGCGAAGGACACCATCACGTCTTCCAGGTCGGCCTCGGGCATCTGGCCGTGACCGACGGTTATCCTGGCCTGGGGAATCAACTCGGACAACTCCGCTGCCGTCTGGTTGATCGTCCTGACCCGGTTATGCAGGAAAAACACCTGGCCGCCGCGCTCCATCTCTCTTAGAATCGCCTCTTTGATGATGTCCTCGCTGTACTCGGACACGAAGGTCTTGACCGGCAATCGGGCTTCCGGCGGTGTGTGGATGACACTCATGTCCCGGATGCCCGAAAGGGCCATGTGCAGCGTGCGGGGAATGGGCGTAGCGGTTAGGGTTAAAACGTCCACCTCGCCGCGCAGCTTTTTCAGACGCTCCTTATGGGAGACTCCAAACCGCTGCTCTTCGTCCACCACCACCAGGCCCAGGTTCTTAAACCGCACGTCCTTTTGCAGCAGGCGGTGTGTCCCGATAACAATGTCCACCGACCCGTCATGCAGTCCCTCAACTACGCTCTTCTGCTCCTTGGGCGTGCGGAAGCGACTCAAGACTTCCACCCTCAAGGGAAACGGACTGAGCCGCTCGGTAAAAGTAGCGTAATGCTGCTGGGCCAACACGGTGGTGGGCACCAGCAGCCCCACCTGCATCCCCTCGGAAACGGTCTTGAAAGCCGCCCGCAGGGCGACCTCGGTTTTACCGTAGCCCACATCGCCGCAAATTAGCCGGTCCATGGGCTTGGACTGCTCCATGTCCAGCTTAACTTCATCAATGGCCTGGGCCTGGTCGGGCGTTTCCTGGTAGGGGAAGGAATCCTCCAACTCTCTCTGCCAGACTGTGTCTTGAGTAAACTGGTGGCCCTGCGCCAACTGACGCGCCGCATAAAGTTTCAGCAATTCCTGGGCAATTTCCCGGGCCGCGCCCTTAACCCGGTCTTTGATGCGTGACCATTCGGCAGTGCCCAGGCGAGTCAGGTTGGGTTGCTGCTCCTGGGAACCCACATAGGCCCCCACCCGGTCCAATTGGTCGGTGGGGACGTACAACTTGTCGTTGTCGGCGTACTCCAGAATCAGGTATTCCCGGTCTTCGCCGTCATCGCCCATCCGCGTGGTTCCGGCAAAACGGGCCACCCCGTGATCGACGTGCACCACATAGCTACCCGGCACCAGATCGGCCAGAGTTACCTCTTTGCCGGTGTCATGCTTTAGCTTTGAGGGACGGTACCGGCGTTCCTTGGAAGTGCCAAACAGTTCAGCGTCAGAGAGCAGGGTCAGAGTTGACCTGGCGGCAGAAGAGCCATTAAACGAGATCTGCCAGCCTTCAGCTACCGATCCAGACACCAGGTAGACATGGCCTGGTTCGGGAATCTCCCCATTTTCGACGCCAGATGAAGGTGCAACTCCGACTTCGGCTTGCTCCAAAATCTCGGTGATTCGGCCCTGCGAATGCTGGCTGACCACCACTACGGCGTCGCCTTGCTGCTGACTCTGGCGCAAGTCGGCGGTAAACTGCCCCAACTGACCGAAATACGGGGTGGCAGGCGCAAAGATGGAATCGGCATCCCCGGTGAGCCAGCTCTGCAGATGCAGGCGGCTGCCCTTCCAGCCATTTACCAGCGGGGCAAGCTCGTCCCAGGAAAAATAGGGTGCGGGGAAGTTGCGGGGAAGTTCGCCCCTTTCTTCCCGGCTGGACCGCATTCGGAAATATTTCTCTTCCTGTTCCTGAGCCTCGACTTCAATCTGGCTCCATCGGTCCAGCACTAGCAAGCCATCTTCCGGTAGATACTCCAATAAATTACTGCTGTTAAGCAGGCCGTTGTAGAAATGCAGGGTCTCAATGTCTGGGTCTCGGAAAAGATCGACCAGGTCTTCTTCGATTCGCTCTTTAACTTCCTTGGTGCAGCCAGCCAAGTCCATTGCTGCGATTTGACGATCTACCGCTGCTCGGTCAGCCAGGTTGGGCAACTGCTCCCGGGCCGGAATCAGAAACACGGATTCGACCTCGCCAATGGAGCGCTGAGTGTAGGGATCGAAGGAACGAATAGTATCGATTTCATCGTCCCAAAGCTCTATACGCACCGGCAGATCATAGTGGGGCGGAAACACATCAATGATGCCGCCACGCTGGCTGAAACACCCCGGTGACTCAACCAATGGCTCATGCCGGTATCCCAAATTCACCCAGTGTGTGAGCAATTCGTCCAGCTTGGGGATGCGCTGACCCATTTTCAGGGAAACCCTGGAGTCGGAACCTGAACCCGTCGCCGACACCCCCGTCGCCGACACCAAAGAAGGCGGCAAGATACGCCGGTAGGCGGCCGAAAGGGAAGCGATCACCAGCGGCTTCTCTTTTCCTGATTTATCTGTGCTGGCCCCCGCCAAGGCCGACAGAGCAGCCAGGCGCTGGTTGCTGGTGCGGGCGTCTACCGCCAGGCGCTCAAAGGGCAGCACCTCCGGTTCTGGAAGCAGATACACCAGCTCGTCATCTCCCACGTAGGTGAGTATTTGATCGTGCAGACGCCGGGCATCTTCCGGGCGTGGCGTTAGTACCAGCATTGGGCGGTGAGCGTGTCTCCACAGCGCAGCCAGGTAGGCGGGTCTGGCTCCCTGACGCACGGCTATCCCGGCAGATTCATTCAAACCGTCCGGGGAACTATCAAATTGCGCGAAATGGCGGACAAAATCCGGGTGCCGGATTACGGCAGACAAAATTCCATTCAAGGGCATAAGCGGCTTACCGAGACCTCGCTCAATTCAAAGACGGCTGATTTAAAGACGGTGATTTCGCCATAGCTAAACGGGCCTGACGGATGAACGCCAGTCCCTATTCTTGTATTCTATGCCCCTGGGGTATAAGGCACAAGATGGGCCGAAGACGGCATCCAGCAGTTTTTCCTTCTCAAAGCGTCAATTCAGCCATGTTATAATTGGGCCAACTCCAAAAGTATCGGCCTTTAACCTTAACTCCAATTTACCCAATTGATTGACTCGCCACGTATGTCTAACACTCCCCATTCCCAAGCCTCCGACACAAAGCCCGCCTCAAAAGGTGAGGCCAAGCGTATTGTCGTGAAGGCTGGCACCAGCGTTCTGACCAAGGATGGCACCAATGGTCTGGACGAGGCTGTGCTGTCCAATTTGGTCGGTCAGATCAGTCAGCTAAAGCAGACTAGTGGCACCGAAATATTGCTGGTGACCTCCGGGGCTATCGCCGCCGGGCGGGGGGTGCTGGGCAAGCGCACCGAGGCCAAGCTGGGACGAGACATCGTAACTCGTCAAGTGCTGGCCGCTATTGGCCAGGGCCAGTTAATGCGCACCTACCAGGAAGCGTTCGCCCAGCACGACATTAAAATCGCTCAGACTCTGTTGACCACCAACGACTTATCCAACCGCCAGTCGTATCTCAACGTGCGCAATACCTTGATGGCTCTGCTGGATTTGGGCGTCGTCCCGATTATCAACGAAAACGACGTGGTGGCAGTGGACGAGATTGGGGAAGTTTTCGGTGACAACGACCGCCTATCATCGCTGGTGGCGATCCTGGTCGATGCCGATCTTCTGATTATCCTGACCGACACTGAGGGCTTGTTCTCCGCCGACCCCCGTACCGACCCTACCGCGAGTTTGGTTCAGGTAGTTGAGCAAGTTGACCCGTCAATTGAGGCGATGGCCGGAGAGCACAGCAATCCCTGGGCCAGAGGGGGTATGCCCACCAAAATTGAGGCGGCCCGACTGGTTACCACCGCGGGGATCGCCATGCTCATCTGCAAAGGTAGGGCCGATAATGCGGTGCTGCGGGCAGCGCAGGGCGAGAGTATCGGCACCTACTTCCAGCCCGCCGCCAACAAGCTGGAGGCCCGCAAAAGGTGGATGTTGAGTCAGGCCCAAGGGGCGCGGTCCGGCCAGATAGTTGTTGATATCGGAGCGGTCATGGCTCTGCAAAAGCAAAGCGTCAGCCTACTGCCCGCCGGGGTCAAAAACGTAAAAGGCAAGTTCCAACGCGGGGACATTGTCTACATTACCGGAGAAGCAGGCGACCGTATTGCCTGCGGTATCGCCAACTACACCGCCGCCGACATCACCCGCATCAGCGGCTATCGCTCCGACCGAATCCAGAGCATTTTGGGATACCATTATGGTCAAGAAGTGGTGCACCGTAACAATCTGGTGTTATTGTAACCGGTCACTTCCATCACACTGCCGGTATGAACAAAATTGCAATATTGAGGACCACGTTGATTCAGCACAAGAAATTATTGCGCCAACCAGTGCCCCGTGGCGGCGTTAGATCCTCATGATAATTCCGAATTGCCGGGTGAATTTGCCTAAGGGAAGAGAATAACTCTTCCCGAACTCAGTAGTGTGCCAAGCTTCCGTCAAGTCTCGCACTATGAGTGGCATATTGCCGACGCCAGAAGGCAAGAATGTCTCTATGCCTCTGGGTCTTGGAGAATCGCTTGCTCAGCCTGTTTATTTCGATTGCAGGATGCGTTAAACACCAACCCCAAACGATACTTGGCCTTCCGGTTTCCCTCGTATTCCCTGGTCTTCCATCAACGCTTGGCAGACCGCGGGCAAAGTCTCAATCCCAGAAGAGTAGCTCAAGGTTTTGACCGGGACCTTCTGCACCAGCCGGGAGATAGCGGCAAACTGTTGCGACAATTGAGGCCGCTCCATCAGGATCAGATTTGACACATTCTTGGCCAATGCCAGCAGGGCTTCTTTGGGGGGCAGGGTCTTTATCTCAGTGTCTCCTCTCTCCTCTGGCCTGCGGTTGAGCAAGTAGACCGCCTGGAGGGGCATGGGATCAGCGGGAATAGTATCCTCCCTTAGAAATACCCTAACTTTGTCGGAATCAGATTCAATTTTTTGGTTCGGGGGGAGGCTTGATCTGAGAAATCTCAGCGACTCTTCGGTAAGCCTAACTTGGGATGTGCCAAGCTCTACTTGAATGTTTACTCCCCGCTCACTGACGGCAAGCATATCGTCCGCAATCAACCGATACCCCATGCAGGCTAGGGCGGTCAACATAGTAGACTTGCCGGTACCTGATTTGGCTGCCAGGGCAATGGCTCCGTTAGGGAGCAAGACAGCGCCACTGTGCAGAGTTAGCGTCCCACGGAGATTCAGGGCCAAGGGCAAGATTCTACCGACTAGGAAGGGCCGTACGTCGCTCCAGGGCACCTTGGCCCAGGGCCGACAGCTTATCCGCGAACCATCCCGGGAGATTTGGAATTCGCACAGGCCGTGCCAGGTAGCCAGATAATAATCGGGAAACCCGTAGTAGGTGAAGGATTCTATGCCACCAAGGGGGCGCGGATACTGTCCTCTCAGAAGAAGTGTGGCATCGGAAATCGATGACAAGCACGCTAGATGGGATGACTCCCTGAGCAGGACAATATCTGGGCATCCGGTGGAAAGGGATGTGAACTCAGGAAAGTCCAGATTGCTCTCCACACACACACCGTGAATCAAGTACTTGCGGTTTAGCATATCATCCGTGTCATTTGCATTTTCCTTATGACTCCCTAGTAAGAGAGGGGTGAACCTCCCCTGATAATGCAGGGGAATTGGTATCAAGATTATTGTGCTGTATTGATGCCACAAGCCTGGGATGGTATTCCGTGTCGAGACTGATAGGCGACACTATTAAGCAGCCGCCTCACCGCAAGCTTTTGGCCGACGCCCTTCTCGCGGAAGAATCCGTCTGGCAGGCGCCGGTTTAGCTTATGGGGTTATTGATGCCCGTGCCCTATTAGCTGGCAAGGATATCAACAACAGTCCCATCATGCAGTGTTACGAGGTACAATGTGTCGCCAGTTCCACCGGCGACAACGTTCCGAGTTACCTGTTCCAGATCACCTAGTTGGGTGATGGTGGGCGATTGGTATTGGGTCCTGATTGGGTTGGGTTGCAATGTATTTGGTTCCATAGGCACCGATCCTTAAAGAGTTGATTTTCGACACGGGTCACCTTCAACTTGCGGCATCACCACAGCACAATAATGTCCAAGTATGCATCTATCTGATCTGAGATTCCTGGTAAGTCGGGCTGCACCCTGACCCTCCCTCTTTTATGTTGACCCCGGGCCGCCAACCGGTGCGGTTCATCCATAAAGCCAACGTCACCGCCGTCCACACCCGCATCTCATCAGTCCTTGATTTAGTCGAGACATAGCGGTCATAGGCCCTTTGCAATTCTGGGACATCGATATATTCCGAGAGAGTCTGATCAATGTTCTTGATTACGTCGGCCACCCGCTGTCCTTCAAAGTGCAGCAAAGAATGAGTAAAAGCGGCACTGTTGAGCGCTTTCCCGGCGCGCCACTGTACCTTCACTGGCAGCACGTCCGCCAGGGCACGCCGCATAATGCTGCGGGTCCATCCCGCTCGCAGTTTCTGCTCCGGGGGCAAAGCCAGACAGAACTCCACTACTCGCTTATCATAAAAGGGATGGCGAGCTTCCAGGGAAAAAGCCGCCGCCGCCCGGTCGGTCATTTCGAAAGCATGGGTAACCCCTCCCGAGGCGACGTTACCGTGGTGTTCCTCTTTGGCAGACCGTGGCGGGTTCATGAAACGCCACCTCAACTGAGCTACCGACTCGTCCAGGCCAACACGCTGGGCGAATTGGCGGTTGATTACAGGGTTCACCGGTAGCGGGCGGTCTTTATGCCTAAGAATTGCCCGCCAGACGCTGCGGGCGAGTTTGGGAATCAGCGGCTTGATTCCCTGATCGCGAACCAGGTTCCACCGGGGCAGGTGATAGAGGCTGGAGACCGTGCTTACTACTTGGGCGAAGGATATCCACTTCCCGCGACGCGCCAAGTCTACCAATGACGGCAGGACGTAACGTTCCAAAGTCAAACGGGAGTACGGAGTGCCCATCAATTGAGCCATTGCTTTGGTTTCGTCGGAGAGCTGCGCCCAGCGGTCTTGGCGGCCCAAATCGGCCAGGAATTCGTCACCGTGGGAAACCGCGGTATCTCCGTCAATCCCGTCCAGAATAACTCGTGAGCCGTTCTGCTGCGCCAGGCGACAAAGTTCCCAGTACAGGTAGAACGTGGGCGAGCTATGTGGCTCGCCTTCATGCCAATGCACTTTTTCCATGTCGACCAATGGACTTATTTCATCGGGATGGGTGTAACGCGGATTGAGGCCGCCCTGGGCTAGAACCGAGTCAATAAAAGGTCGTTCATCGCACTCGGTTATCTCGTCATAGACCATTGAAAGGGTCAGCAGCGGCCCGGCGTTTTTATCGGCCAGAATATCCCTCGCCACGCAGGTTACGGCGGAGGAGTCCAAGCCGCCGCTCAGGGTTGACGCCAGCGGGAAGGCGCTGCGCAGGCGGCAACGTACGGCCTCTGTGAAAACTTCCCGAAAAGTGTAAACGGCGGAGCAATAATGTACCGCAAGGGCGGTGAGATCAAGGCTGCGATGGCGGTTTGAAATTGTACCGCCCGAGGGCTTCT
>MUCJ01000060.1 GCA_002816715.1 SAR202 cluster bacterium Casp-Chloro-G3
TCGCTCCTCTGAACCCATCACTCGTATCTGTACAAGAGGGCCGTGACGGGGTGAATACCGACATTAACCCCATAATTAGAATTGCTGCCGGTTGAGGTCTCACTGAGCGACAGTTTTTGGCGAGGACTGACAACAGCCCCTTCTCCCTTGATGGGAGAAGGTTGGGATGAGGGTGATACCCCTAACCTCGGTCCTGCTCCCCCACGGGGAGTGGATGCCGTTAACTAAAACTACCATGCTATAATCGTTCACTGAGTAGCGCAGATAATATTCCTGACTCGGTTACCGAGAGTTGAACATGCCTTCCGCATTGGAAAACATCAAAGTAGTTGACCTTACCCGCACCCTGGCCGGCCCCTTCTGTACGATGATGCTGGGTGACATGGGAGCAGATGTCATCAAAATTGAAGAGCCAGAGCATGGCGACGAAATTCGCAGTTGGCTGCCTTTCTGGAACAGCGAGAGCACCCAGTTCGTTACTTTCAATCGCAACAAGCGCAGCCTGTCGATCAACCTGAAGGAGCAAGAAGGGATCGACATTGTTCTGGCCCTGGCCAAAGATGCCGATGTGATGATTGAGAGCTTCCGGGCTGGCGCGTTAGACCGGATGGGATTGGGTTATGCAGCGGTCAAGAAAATCAAGCCCGACATCCTCTACTGTTCCATTTCGGGATTCGGGCGTACCGGCCCAATGGCCGATAAGCCCGGCTATGACTTGCTGATTCAGGCTTACAGCGGGCTGATGAACCTGACCGGAGAACCCGACGGCATGCCCATGCGGGTGGGGTTTTCTCTGGTTGACCTGTTCACCGGTATGATGGCCTACGGCTCCATTATGACCGCCCTGTATCATCGGGAGCAGACCGGGCAAGGCCAGTGGATTGAGGCCGCGCTGCTTGACGGACAGGTGGCCGCCATGAGTTACCACGCCGCCGCCTACATGGCCACCGGGGTGGAACCGACCCGGATGGGTTCCGGCCATCCCGGCCTGGTGCCCTACCAGACCTTCCCAGCATCGGACGGCTTTTTCATTCTGGGAGTGGCCAACCAGGGTCTGTGGCAGCGGTTCTGCCATTCGATCCAGCGTCCGGACCTGTTGACGGACCCTCGTTTCGTAACCAATGACGACCGGGTGGAGCACCGCGCCGAATGCGTGCAGCTCTTGAGTGAACTTTTTCAGACCAAGACCGTAGCCGAGTGGATGGAAGCCATCGGCGATGCCGGCGTGCCCTGCGGGCCGATCAACCGGGTCTCGGAGGTGCTGTCCGACCCCCAGGTTTTGGCCCGCAACATGGTGCTGAACCTCCCTCACCCCAACGTGCCTAACCTACGAGTGGCCGGCTCACCGCTAAAGCTCACCGAGACTCCGCCCAGTGTCCGGTATCCCCCGCCGTTGCTGGGCCAGCACAACGAAGAGGTGCTGACCGAATTGGGTTACGACGCCAAGAATATCGCCCGACTGATAGAAACCGGAGTCATCGGTAAATCTAAATAGACTAAACAGGACTTCAACTTGCCATCCAAAAAGAAAATACGCCTGATCCATACGTCGGATACCCATCTTGGGGATGACTGGCACGCCGCGCTATCCGAGCAGGCATTGCGCACCCTGGTCAGCGGCGTTGCTCAACTGAACGGCGACGCGCTGCTGCTGGTCGGTGACGTGTTCGACCATGCCCGGGTGTCTGACGAGACCCTGGCGTTCTTTGTCCAGCAAATGGGCCGCCTGTCCGTCCCGGCGATAGTCCTGCCCGGCAATCATGATCTTTACGATGAGACTTCCCTGTATTTGCGGGAGCCTTTCCGCAACAAGTCCAGCAACCTGCACATCCTTTCCAAATCCAAAGGAGAGATGGTCTCCTTCCCCGACTTGACTCTGGATGTCTGGGGCCGGGCCATGCCAGCGCATACCCCGGAGTTTCAGCCACTGTTAGGTATGGAGGCGGGCCGCGACGATCACTGGCTGGTGGCCTTGGCTCACGGGCATTATCACTTTGCGCACGATACCGACCGCCGCTCAGCGCCGATCTACCCCCAGGAAGTGGCCGATGCTCCCTGCAATTACTTGGCCCTAGGCCACTGGGAGCGGCACGTAGATGTGTCGCAGGGAGACACCAGGGCGGTCTATTCCGGGTCGCCTCTGGGGGCCTTGCAAAGCAATGATCAGGTTACAGTCACCGTCGCCGACCTGGACCCGGACTCCGGAGTCCAGACCCATCAGGCCACCCTGGATATGCAGGGATAAGAGCCTATCTAATTGTGGTTCGACAAGCTCACCACGAGCGGTTGTGAACCTCTTATTATCCGACCATCCTGAGCCTGTCGAAGGATAAATCAGTAGAGTTTTTAGCTCGGCTCAAGATTATTTGACATAACGTAACGATCTTGGAGTACGCAACATGAAGCGATTGGGACGAGAGAATCTGATCTACTTTCTGGAACCCGACACTCCTCCGGTCATCACCATTGATTCCGGAGAGGAGTTGATGGTTGAGACCTGGGACGCCTTCGAGGGCATCCGTGACCCGAAACTATTGGAGGCTAAATCTCTGAAAGGCCCGGCCATCGGCCCGATTCACGTCAATGGCGCTGAGCCTGGCGATGCTCTGCGGGTTGAGTTTATCAGCATCGTTCCCAAAGAAGGCGCGGCCCACATGGTGATGCCCGGTCGGGGGTTTCTGGAGGAAGAATTTCCCGATGCCTACCCTACTGTGATGACCCTGGAAGGCGGGAATCTGGTGCTGCCCAGCGGCATCAAGCTGCCCCTGGTACCCTCTATGGGGGTGGTAGCCACCACGCCCACCTATAAGCAGTCCACCGCCAGCGACAGCGGCCCCTACGGCGGGGACATTGACATGAAAGAATTGGTGGCGGGTAGCACGTTGTTCCTGCCGGTGTTTGTGCCCGGCGGTATGCTGGCCCTGGGCGACTGCCACGCGGTGGTCGGCGATGGCGCGGTGGCGGGCACCGGAGCGGAGTGCTCGTCCGACACCCATATTCGGGTGACCGTGGAAAAGGGGATGGGTATCACCGGCCCCCGGGCCATCACGCCCGACTATTTTGTGGTGCTGTCTCACGGGGAAGAATTGGGCCCGGCCATGAAGCAGGCGGTGCATGACATGGTCGAGTTTCTGGTGGCAGAAAAGGGCATGGCCCCGTATGACGCCTACACCCTGTGCAGCCTGGCCGGAGATATTCGAGTGTCCCGAACCTTCCGGCCCATCAGTCCGGTGAAGATGATGCTTTCTAGAGTGGCGTTAGATCAGTTGGCGTAAAAAATTCAGTCACCTTCAATTGGTATAAGCCCCAACCGCTCATGGATCGACAAGCTCACCATGAGCGGTTTTTTGTGCGTGTCCTATTTACATAACCGAATATCCGCCGTCCACGCTGATCACCGCCCCGGTAACATAGTCGGAAGCCTGGCTGGCCAGAAACACCGTTGTCCCCTGCAATTCCGCCGGTTCGCCCCATCGCCCGGTGGGAATGCGGCGGCAGATCAAGTCGTAGCGGTCGGGCTGGTTGGCGGGCACCGCCGCCGTCAGATCAGTCATAAACCAGCCGGGCAGGATGGCGTTGCACTGGATGTTGTCCTTGGCCCAGGACACCGCCAGGCTTTTGGAAAGCTGCACCACTCCGCCCTTGCTGGCAGAGTAGGGCGCGCCGCTGCCCCCGCCGCCGAAGATGGAGAACATGGAGCCGATGCTGATGATCTTGCCGCCCCCTTGGGCCTTCATGTGGGGGTACACCGCCTTGGACGCCAGAAACGCCGCCCGCAGGTTCACGTCCAGCACCTGGTCCCATTCGTCGGCAGAGAGGTCCTGCGGCTCCTTGCGCATTGTGATACCAGCGTTATTAATCAAGATGTCCACCCGGCCCAAGGCATTTACAGTCTGGGACACCATCTGCTGAATCGCCGCTTCTTGGGTCACATCGACCTGGATACCCTCGGCTATAACGCCCTCGGTCCGGATTTCCGCCAGGGCGGTAGCGGTCTTGTCCGTGTTTCGGGCGGCGATTGCGATATCGGCTCCGGCCTGAGCTAGACCCAAAGCCATTGCCAGACCCAAACCACCGTTCCCGCCGGTGACCAGGGCCACTCTGCCGCTCAAATCGAAAAGCCGGTTGATGCTCATGTTGTATTGCTCCTGTTGTGGAATTGGCTAACTCTACCACATTGCATCCGCTAGGACGCCGCACCGGTATGCTTGACACCGCATCCAAACTACCAACACTCGGAAGCGTTAGGGGAGTCCAATGCGGGTAAGCAGTCTAAGCGGGCGGCGGCTGACCAGGTATCTATGGTATGCCTTGGGGGCTAGCCTATTGGCGGCGGCGATGGCCTGTGGAATTGCGGCATCTGACCGCGCGGCACTCGCACCAGCCAGCTCTGATGATCCTTCCAATATCAACCAAGATTCTGCGGCATCCATCGAGAAGGTAAACATTTTCGCGGTGCCGATGCTTGATACCAGCAAAGCCAGTGTGCCTTTGAACGACATCGTTTTTGACACCTTTGGTCGCGTCAGGGCCCGCTATGTTCCGCTGGATGAAGCCGACGCAGAGTTCATCCTGGAACTGCGCGATGCCATTGCGCCCATCTATCAGCCGGTCTATGGCTCAGGAGCAGACCTGCCCTGGTTGAGTGACTACGATTTAGTTATGGGCTATGTGTCGGGCAATGATGCCTACGCATATCCGATTAACATTCTGAACAATCATGAGTTGGTCAACGATGAGATAGACGGGATACCGGTGTTGGTCTCCTACTGCCCTTTATGTGTCAGCGGAGTGGTCTACAATCGAGAATTGAACAATCAGGTCTTGCTCTTCGGCAATACCAGCGCGTTGTACCAGTCTGACCTGGTGATGTACGATCATCAGTCTGGCTCCTACTGGTTTCAGGTGGGTGGCGAGGCGGTGGTCGGGGAGATGACCGGCGCACATTTGGGCTTGATGCCCTCAACTACGGTGGTTTGGAAGGAATGGAAGGCCCTCTACCCCGACACCAGAGTGCTGGTCGGTACGTCCAGCTCGCCAAGTCAATTCAGCAGCCGACGCTATGGCCAGGGCTTCTCGCCGGGTTACAAAGACAGGATTGAAGATGAGAAGTTCCTGTTTCCGGTGGACTCGGACTTGCTGGACCGGCGTCTGAGTTCAAGTGATCTGGTTTTGACCGTAGAGGTTGACGAATCAGCTACCGCCTATCCATTGGACCGAATTGGTGATGCTGCAGTCAACGATCAGGTGGGCGGGCGTCCCGTCGTTGTGTTCAGCCGAGAAAATGGTCGAGCCGTGGGAGCCTTCTTCAGGGAAATGGATGGCCGGTCGCTGACTTTCGACTACGATGCGGATAGCAATAGCTTCGTCGACCGGGAGACCCAGAGCGTGTGGGACGCGGCGGGTCGGGCAATTGACGGGCCATTAGCCGGCAAGGAAATGGAGCGTACGAATACCCGGCGAGCCTTCTGGTTCTCCATTGCGATCACCCTCCCTGATGTCCGGATTTACGCTCCGTAGACTCTGTTGAACAATTTGTAAATCCTCCCAGATTCATCCTTCGAAAGGCTCAGTATGAGCGGGTTTAGAGTGATAGGCCGCTTGGCGTGAGCCTTCGACAGGCTCAGCACAGGCTTGTCGAACAACTTCATTGTAGATTGCGGCCCAGTCTGTACTTACGTATCACCTACCTCTTATCTGTACTCTCCACCGTTATAGCTTGTATTTGTGCCTGGGATTGCCCGTGGCTCGTAAGCTGAGCGACTTGACACACTCAAAATCTTTGTGATAAGTTTCGCACGCTTAAAAAGTGGGTTCCTAATCTCAGAGAGGTTGTACATGTTCTCCATTGATCCCATTTACCCTATTTACTTTGCCCTTGGCGCGGGTGTCCTTGCGCTGGCCTTCGCCGCGTTCATGGCGATGCGGGTTGTATCCGCCGACTCCGGTAACCAGGTCATGATCGGCATTGGTGACGCCATACGGGAAGGCGCATCGGCGTTCTTGCGGGCGGAATATATTGCCCTGGTGCCTTTTGTCGTGATTATGACAATCGTCCTAGGGGTACTTATAGATTGGTACACCCTGGGTTCTACGGTTCCCGCCACCGCAATTTCTTACCTGGCCGGTACCATCTGCTCCGCCACGGCTGGCTATATTGGCATGAACGTAGCGGTACGGGCCAACGTTAGGACTGCCGCCGCCGCCATGCGCGGTCTGAATCCGGCCCTCCGGGTTGCCTTCTCCAGCGGCACGGTGATGGGAGTCACCGTGGTGGGAATTGGACTGCTGGGCGTGACGATCCTGTACCTGATCTTCCAGGACATCAGCTCCGTGGCTGGCTTTGGATTCGGGGCCAGTTCCATTGCCCTCTTCGCTCGCGTCGGCGGTGGCATTTTCACCAAGGCCGCCGATGTCGGGACCGATCTGGTGGGTAAAGTAGAGGCGGGTATTCCTGAAGACGACCCCCGCAATCCCGGGGTTATTGCCGACAACGTCGGCGACAACGTCGGCGATGTTGCTGGCATGGGAGCCGACCTGTTCGAGTCCTATGTCGGGTCGATCATTGCAACCATCGCGCTGGCTGGCGTTGTCCTCTATACCGACGGCAGAGCGGTCCTACCGCTGCTGTTGGCAGGGGCTGGAATCGTCGCGGCCATCCTGGGTACCTTTGTGGTGCGCAGCGGTGAGCAGGCCGACTTTGGCCAACTGTTGTGGGCGCTGCGGAGAGGCATATTTGCCGCCGCCATTTTGCTGGCAGTCTTCGCCCTGATCATCACTCTGGTGATGGGGTTGGACTTCAGTCTGTTCTGGGCGATTCTTTCTGGACTGATCGCGGGAATAGTGATTGGGTTATCAACCGAGTATTACACTTCCTACGATTACAAGCCGACCAAAGAGATTGCGGCTTCCTCCCAGACTGGTGCGGCCACCGTAATCATTAGCGGCATGGCCACCGGAATGCTGAGCACGGTGATACCGGTAGTCGCAATTGGAATTACCATCTTGGTGGCCTTCGAACTGGCCGGATTCTATGGAGTGGCTTTGGCCGGTGTGGGACTTCTGTCTACTTTGGGTATCACCCTGGCCACTGACGCTTACGGGCCGGTGGCCGACAACGCTGGCGGTATCGCCGAGCAGGCCAAGCTCGACCCTGAGGTGCGCGAGCGTACCGACGCTCTGGATGCACTGGGCAATACAACGGCCGCTACCGGCAAAGGGTTTGCCATTGGGTCGGCGGCTCTAACTTCTCTGGCTTTGCTGGCGGCCTACTCCACGGCGGCCTGTATCGGCCTGCCCGGAGTCACCCTACCCGGCCACTGCGAAGGCCGAACAGAAATTCTTGGCATCAATCTGCTGAGCCACACCACTCTGGTGGGTGTGTTGCTGGGAGCAATGCTGCCCTTTGTGTTCTCGGCTTTCACCATGAAAGCAGTGGGGCGCGCGGCGTTCGCAATCGTAGAGGAAGTACGAAGGCAATTCCGGGAAATTCCAGGCATTATGGAAGGCACCGGGCGGCCAGACTATGCCCGGTGTGTTGAGATCAGCACCAAGGGTTCTCTGAAAGAGATGATTGTCCCAGGTCTGTTGGCGGTGATTGCACCCATCCTGGTCGGTTTTGTCCTGGGTACCCAAGCCCTGGGCGGTCTGCTGATTGGGTCGGTGGCGTCTGGGTTCATGCTGGCGATCATGATGGCTAGCGCTGGAGGGGCTTGGGATAACGCAAAGAAGTACGTCGAGTTAGGGAATTTTGGTGGTAAAGGTTCCGAGGCCCATAAAGCCGCGGTTGAGGGAGACGTGGTAGGCGATCCTTTCAAAGATACTTCCGGGCCTTCGTTGAACATTCTGCTCAAGCTGATGGCGATAGTTTCCCTGGTGTTCGCGCCGGTCTTTCTTAATTTTGCTCCGCTGATTAGTTTGCTACCAGAATAACTCATCGGGGATTGTCGGCAACATATAGGCGGGCTGCGATTGCGGCCCGCCTTTTTGGTTATACTGATTTTACTGGAAATTGCGGAGACCCGGGCCTTTTACGAGGAGATGGGGCTTCAGGGCAGGGCTTTTCGTGAGGCAGCGTTCAAAACCGACGTCAGCGTTTCAATGATAGTATTGACGCTGAATGGCTTATTCAAAATCGCGGCGGCATCCAGGGACTCGGCGATGGACCGCGTGTTAACCTCGTCTAGAGCGGTGGTGATAATCATCGGGACATCCGGCAAGATGCCCATATCCCGCAACTTTCGGGCTACTTCGCTACCGGACATTTTCGGCAGCAACAAGTCCAAGAATATTACATCGGGGCGGTCATTTGCAGCGGCTTCTAGTCCAGCCTCACCAGTAGTGGCAAACACAATCTGGTGATTGAACTTGTGCAGCACCGTCTGGTACAAATTGCACAGGGGCTCTTGGTCTTCAATTATCAGGATTTTCGTCATCGGCCTTTTCCCGCATTTAACTCCAGAATCTCCAACCAACACAGTCGATCACTGACTCTGACTGATGATCTCAGATTAGCCGTGCATACCAGCTTCCGCAAGGGTGCACGCCCCCTTTCTCCAAGGCCGCAAGGTGGCGGTGATTCGTGGGGCTTCCCGTCAGTTAGTTGAGTGCTTCGGCATCTCGTGATACCTGGCTTGTGATACCTGGTAGGAGAAATTGGGTTAATCTGCGGTTACAGCAGGTCGATCAGCCGGGCGTAAACTGCACGGTCTTGGATTTCCAGTATCCCCAATGTTCCTGGGGAGCCAGGCCGGTGGCGGCGTCCTGGATAGGTGGGGCTGCCCGGGTTAACGAAGAGGGTACCGCCATAGTGACAGATTAACTCCTCATGGGTGTCTCCAAACAACACGACTTCCACGGGCTGACCGAACTTTTTCGCCAGTAACTGGTTGACATCTCCCGCCGGGAAAACCAGGGCGGCGCCATCTGGGCTGGTGGTGATGCCGGTGGTGGGCCATTGAATGTCGTGTACCATGCCGATACTGACACCCTCTGCGTGTACCACCCGCGTAGTGCTCGCTAGGCGATCTCCTGGTTCCATTGGGTCTTCGTAGCCGCGCACGGCCAAAACCGGGGCTACGGTTTCCAGATAATCCAGCACGCCCAAGCATTCCAGATCGCCGCAGTGCAGAATGAGATCAACACCCTGCAATGCGGCCAAGACTGGGTCAGGCAGGTCGCGACCGCTACCGGCGGAATGAGTATCTGAGATAATGCCGATTTTCATGAAAGAACACAAGAAATAATAGTGGAATACATTAAATGCCCCAAGAAATGCCCCAAGCGGTTATCTGTTTATCTCTGCTTTATCTCAGTATACTCTGCGGTGATTTTTGAGAAGAGTTTGGTGGGAATATGGCCAGAATCTTTGATCAGTTCCGGTTCTCCCACAGAGTGAAGTAATCGGGCGAGTCGGTGCTCAATGCCTCGGTCAATTCCTGCTGGTTGATTTCCTGGAGCGCTTCGTTTTCCTGCTTGACCAGACGAGCCAGGACTTCTTCCCAGCGCCTCAATTCCTGATCCACGGTGAATGTGCCTAGGAACTCCTTCACGCTCTGGATCAGTTTCTCCGAGTGCATTGCCAGCGCGCCGCCGCTGATTACAAAAACCACAATTGATGGGATGTGTTCATCATCTTCTGGGTCAATGTCCAAGCGTTCCAGGATGAAGTTCATCGCCACGCCCCGAATGATTTCCTCCAGTAGCAGCGGCAGGTTGATCAGGTGGGCAAAGGGGAATTCGTTATCTTCACGGACGGTTAAAGAGAACTCTTTTTCTACAGACTCAAAGAAATCCTCACCAAACACCTCCTCGGTGTTCAACAGCATAACCTGGGGCGAACCCTCTCGCAGGTCAATGGTCAAGAACTCTTGGAGGTGAGGAAAGATGTAAATCTGTATATCGGGCTGCTCGCCTTCAGGCAAATAGCCCTTGAACAATTCGTCCATCAGAAATAATGCTCCTCATGCACCGCCAACTACCTATGGATACGGACGTTGACGCATAGTGGATCCAACCTCAGAGCGTTAAGAACCCACGTTAAAGACCAATGATAACCCTGAGGTGGTAAATAATCTATCCGTTAAACTATTTTGCTATTAGATTGAGGGGTTACACCAGTTTGCTAATATCCTGTAGTTGGCTGATGATCCAGTGGTTGAGGTCTTCTAGTTGTATCGATTTCGACAACGCTAATGCTCGCTGCTGGCGTTCGGCTGCCGGCATTTGTATCGCTTGATACAAGGTTTCCATCGTGCCCTCAATGTCGGTGGGAGACACTGAAAGAGCGTCCTTCTTAAGTTGAGGGTAAGCGCCGCTGCTCTCCGACAGCACCAATACTCCGTCCCGGCTGTTTACGACCGGGCCTTCTTTGGCAACCAGGTTCATGCCTTCGATTATGGTGTTAGCCAGCAGTACATCATACAACTTCATGCCGGCAATGGCCTGGGTGTAATTGTTCTCGATAAACGCTCGTATGGGCTGCCACTCTGCATCGCCCAAGGCGCGGTTTACCTGGTCAATGGTCTGCTGAATCTCGTCCATATAACGCTGGTACTGACGGATGTGAGTTCGCGAAGGGACCAGAAATGCCAGGAAGGTAACTTTTCGGTGCAATTCAGGGTGACGCGATAGCAACAGTTCATAGGCGCGAAATCCGCGAATCACGTTCTTGTTGGGTTCGGCTCGGTCAATTCGGACAATGGTGGTATCGTTGCATAACGGGCGGAGCCGCGACTCGTACTCCACCGCCCGGGGTGAACTGGCGATGCGCTGCACGTCAGCCACGTTAATCGAGATGGGATAGACTTCCACTTGAGTTTTTTGTTGCTCAAAACATACCAGATGTTGGACCCGGTCCACCGTGGCTTCCGGCAAAAATTCCTCCACCGAATCTAGAAAGCTCTGGCGATCCTGCGGGGTTTGGAAGCCAACCACGTCGGCGCGGCAAAGGGACGAACAAATCTCGGTGATGATATACCTGGGGATCATCTGCCAGTATCTGGGGGTGGGCCAAGGTATGTGAATGAAGTGCTGAATTATAGCTTCGGGAATTTCTTTGCGGACAAACTCGGGCAGCAAATAAAGGTGATAATCGTGCCCGATCACCACCGGGGGGAGCCCGCTTGCCTGAGCTTCTTCGATCACCGCTCTGGCGAAAGCCTGGTTTACGGCGATGTACCCGGAACGCCATGCGTCATGGATGCTGGCGTCTACGTTAGGGTTGTAGGGAGGGTTCCACATGTAATGCTGTAGAAACCAGAGCAGCGGGTTGCACATCACGTTGTAGTATTTGTGATATACCCGACGGGGAGTTACTACGTAGCGGAGATTGATCTGGTGTCCCGGCAGTGGGGATTTCAGATGGGGGCCCTGACCGTTGTTTGAGATAACCCGGTCGCCTTCCCCCATTGCGCTGGAGATCCAGGTGAATTCCGCGCTCTGAGTCAGCGCGCCGAGCGCGGTGACGAGGCTGCCACTGCCCCGGCGGGCTTCGGGCAGGCCGTCGGGATTCATACTATGCTCTACCGGGCCACGATTGCTTGCAACGATCAAAGAGCGGCGCGCCAGTATCTCATCGCATAGCTGATTCAAGTCAGCCATGTATATCACCCCAACAGGCCCTTTCGTAGACAATCGACCTACTCAGGGTCCAGTTCCTCCCTTGACACTCGCTCTTGGATACTAATTCGCTAGTGGTTTGCTAACCGTGGAACAAAAGTGCGGTGTGAGCCTCATCAAGATTAGCGGCAACGCAACAGCATTGTCAAGCAAACTGGAACCTGCTCGGGACGTTTATTTGCAGCCGACATATCTATTTATATCCGGGTTTATCTAGGAAACAATCAGCGTCGGTGTATGTCCTGGATCGCCGCCGTAACCATCCCCAATTGGGACACCGAAGCATCGGCGTTGGCTTCCGGTCCAGCGTCCGCCGGCTTCTCGTAGAAACCTTCAATCCACACCGTCCTCATCCCAACCTGATTGGCGCCCACCACGTCGTTCTTAACGTGATCTCCCACGTGAACCGACTCTGACGGTTCCACTCCCAAATCCCGCAGGGTCATCAAGAATATTTCCCGTCCTGGTTTGGACAGTTTCACTTCGTCGGAGAAAGTAAGAGTGTCGAAGAAATCCAGCAGGTTGTGCTGGTCCAGAAACTTTCGAAAAGCCACCCCCGGGGTCATGCCAGTGTTGGAAATTAACCCAATACGCAGACCAGCAGACTTGGCTTGGGCCAAGACGCTAAAGGCGTGAACATGGGGCAATGGCGGATGCTCGAAGAATGAGTCGGAATAGGCCGTCAGAATCTCCAGCACCAATTCTTCGGGCAATCGGTCAACCAGACCGGGGTTGATGTTGGCGATAAAGACTTCTACCTGCTCCCGGAACGTCATGTCGAGATTCTGGTCTCGCACTGCGTGGCAATGGCGATAACAGGATCGGTAGGCCTCGCGGATGTGTTCCAGGTCATAGACTTCCCCAAACTTGTGGAGCGCTTTTTGGGCGCCTTCCAGGCGCACCTGAGCGCGGGCGCGGCCCAACTCCCGATTGTCCAGCAGCAGAGTTTGCCATAGGTCAAAGGTGACCGCAGTAATATTCGGCAAGGTGAAAAACTCCCAATTTATTGCATGTAAATATGTGTAATGGGTGTGTTATGTGTATAGTTTCCGTAAGAGTGATTGTAATGGTAGAGAAATAGGACGATATTTACCATTGTAACAAAATGCTCACAGGCCCATCCGGCAGTGGATGACTGTGCAACTGGAACCGAGAGGTGCATTGGCATGATTTCGGAAAACGACAGGACACCGCAGAATTCAGCTCAGGCAGCAGATCAAACCAATACCTGCTGTCACCATTGGATAATCGATTCGGCGGAGGGGCCGGTGAGCGCAGGTTCTTGTCAAAACTGCGGCGAGGTCAAGGAGTTCAAGAACTCCATAGATTATGAGGCTGAATGGACTAACCGCCGGGACGTGGCTCGGTCGAAAGTTTATGCGCCGGCTGATGGCCTTGAAGAGGCGACCAAGATTGCTGGCTAGCAGCCCGTTGAAAGCTAGTATAGCGAGGGGCGATAAAGGGTAGGGATCTCGGAGCAACCAAATCTAGACTTTGAGAGGGAAGTGATGAATCAAGCTGGAACCATCGAAGTCATCAAAATACGTGACATAGCATTACAGGTTTCTCGTGATCAGGTCGTTTCTAACGATGCTGTCGAAGATGCGCGCCTCACTATCCGCGCCATCTGTAAAGAAGCTTCCAAGTTCGGATTGACCACCGCGGATGTGGTCCGCGCAGTGTTCCGTCCCGCGCTGGAAGACCGCACCAATGCCTGTAATTGCCCGACTTGCCGCTCTCGCAGCACCAGGCTCGATTTGGATGAACTTCGGCCAATGGGCGACGTGGCTAGCCCGTCTCCCTTGGCCTAGCTAGACTTGTAGTTCTGGTTTAAACCTCAAGATTGACTTGCCAATTGACTTGCCATAGAAAGGGGCGCACTCAGGTGTGCCCTTTTGCATCTTACGTCCCAATTCCCCTAAACCCCAATTTTCACACAACTTAGCCGAGCAAGAGCGATTTAACCGGCTAAATTGGCGGTCGGCGGCTGCGCCAATTGGTGGCCTGTTCGTAGGCGTGGGCGGCGCGCAGCACGGTCAGTTCGTCAAAGGGCCTTCCCGCCAATTGCAGGCCAATGGGCAAGCCGGCTTGGGAGAATCCGCAGGGAACCGATATCGCCGGAAACCCGCTAATGTTGTAGGGGCGGGTGTAATGCGTCAAAGCGGCGGTGGTGCCAATGGTCTGGTCGCCAGCCTGGACTCTTTCGGCCAGAATTGGCGGTGCAGTTACCGGCTCGGTTGGGCCGATCAGCAAGTCTACCTCGTTAAGCAATTGTCGCGCCTCTAGATTGAACACCGACCGCGCTTGTTGTGCTTTCAAGTAATCGACGGCGGTGATGAACAGCCCGGCCTCCAGGCGCAACCGCACTGGTGGGTACAGCTTGTCTCCATCTTTGGCCAGCAATTCGCGATGGTAGGCGGCGGCTTCAGCCATCAAAATTGTGCCGGAAATGGCCTGAGCATGCTGGAACATGGGAAATGATACCTCGGTGGTTACTGCTCCCAGGTCTTCCAACTGTCTGATGGCCTGCTGAACGGCGGCGGCCACTTCTGGGTCTAGAGGAGATTCAAAAAATTCCTTGGGTATTCCAATTCTCAACCCGCGCACATCTCCGGTCAGGGCGGTGGTGTAGTCGGGTACCTCTACCCTGGCCGAAGCAACGTCGTTGGGGTCGTGGCCAGCGATTACATTCATCGCCAGCGCAGTGTCCTCTACCGTCCGCGTCATTGGCCCAGGGTGATCCATGCACCACGACAAAGGGGTTAACCCGTAGCGGCTGACCAGACCATAAGTCGGCTTCAGGCCCACAATGCCGCAGAGTGCGGCGGGTATGCGAACCGAACCGCCGGTGTCGCTGCCCATGGTGATGGTGCACTGCCCGGCTGCCGTCGCTGAACCGGAGCCGCCGCTGGAGCCTCCGGTGATCAGTTCAGGATTCCAGGGATTGTGCATGTGCCCGTAGTCGGCGTTTTCCCCGGTGGGGCCGTAGGCAAAGGGATGCATGTTCAGTTTGCCCAGGAGAATCGCTCCAGCCTGGCGGAATCGGGCGGCTACGGTGCAGTCCCGCTCCGGGATGAAGTTGTCAAAGATGCGCGAACCGGAGGTTGTGCGCACGCCGCCAGTGTTGAACAAGTCCTTGAGCCCGACGGGAATGCCGTGCAAAGGGCCGCGATAGTTCCCAGCCTGAATCTCCGATTCGGCGCGTCGGGCGGCGGCCTTGGCTTGTTCCGACAGCAGAGTGATGAAGGAGTTCAGTGTCCTGTCGGTTTCGCCGATGCGGGCCAGATGCGCGTCGACTACTTCCACCGGCGAGACATCTTTATTCTTGATCATCCGGGACAACTCACCGGCGCTCAGGTAGCAGAGTTCTAGCGCGTCCATCTCAGTTTGCCTCCGGCGATGGGATGAAGGCCAGGTCGGGTTCGTTGGTGCCTACGTCAATATCGTCGAGCGCGCGGACGCTGGACAGAACGCTCACGACGTAGGGATAGAGTTCGGCCAGGTGAGGACTGGCGGTGTCCAGACCAGCCTGCGCGGCCAGGTACAGAAAAGCATCACGGTTCAGCGGGTTGTCTCCAGGCATGGCGACCTCCTGATGGCGAGACCAAAGTGTTGTCGGCTAGTTGATAGTCGGGAATTGCCTGCTCACAGACGTTGCTCATTATTACTGACCGCGCCGCTTCTGGCAACTGGTGGGGATAGCCGCACTGCTAAGATCACAATTAAATCCAGGCGATTCAGCACAACTTGAATAGCTGATATACTCATTTGGGCGCAACTAGGCCACATCTAATAGTTCGCCTAACCGTTCGTCCAAATTTATCGGCTTGCCTCATCGCTTGGAGCATAACCCTTTGCATTGCACTAACTGCGGCCACCAGTCCCAGAACGGGGCCTCCTTCTGTGGACAGTGCGGTAATGACTTCAATTCTTTAGCCATTCCCCGGCCAATCACCGACTCAGAGGGTTCGACTGGCCCCAGGCTAGTTCCGTGGCGTGGTGGACAGGTCGCCTTGGGTATCATCACCGTCGTGTGCGTCTTTTTGTTGCTGTTGGCGGTTATAGTGCCCGCAGTAGGGATTGATAACCTGGCGGCGGTGACGTTTTTGACCAGTCTGGTTCTGGGGTTGGTCATACTGAGTGCCGTGGCTTTGATTGGTCTGCTGCCCTACCGGGTCTGGCTGTCTTCGCTGGGAATTGCACCATTGGGCGTGCCCAGCGTCAAAGTTGCGCTGATGACCGTGGGCGTTCTGGTTTTGAGCTTGGGAAGCACTGCGCTGTATTCGGCCTTGGTCCGGTTGAGCGGATTTGAAATATTAGAGCCTCCCGAGATTCCGCAGGGGATAGTCCTCCCCGGTGCTGGTGCTGTATTCACCTTCATTGCTCTGGTGCTGTGGACTCCGTTTACCGAAGAGGTGTTTTTCCGGGGGTTTGTCCTCGCAGGTCTGCTGTCGAGATTAGGCGGAGTTGGAGCCATGATCGTCAGTGCGCTGATTTTCAGCGCCTTCCACATTGCTCCCGGCGTGCTGATACCCATATTTATTACCGGACTTCTGCTGGCCTGGCTGTATCGACGGACGGGGTCGCTCTGGCCTAGCATCTGCGCCCACGCTGGCCAGAACGGGATTGCTCTGGCCGTTACGATTCTGGAATTATAGACAATCCACGCTGGCTGATATACATTGGGCAGGTGTCTGGGGGCAGGTGTCTGGGATGGGACGTCCCGTCCCTCAGGTAATTATCCAATGGCTAATACTTTGAATAAGAAACTATCTCAAAACCGTGGTGACGCAGAGTTCGCAGAGATTTTCCCGGTGACGTTGTTCCGCTCTCAGCGCCCTCTGTAGCTCTGCGGTGAGTATTGAGATGTCACTAAGGCTTCCAGTAACATGACAAGGAAAATGACTAGGGACCGGATAAAAGAAAAGTTTGCTGCGATTAAGCGCGAAGAACGCGGCGGCTTAATCGTCTTTCTCACCGTTGGGTTTCCCGATCTGGCCGCGACCAGAGAGTTGGTTCCGGCGTTGGTCGCCGCTGGCGCTGATGCCGTGGAGCTGGGTGTGCCCTTCAGCGATCCAATTGGCGAAGGGCCGACCATTCAAGAGTCCAGCTTCCGCGCTCTGGAACAAGGGGTCACCCTACAAGACTGCATCGACCTGGTCGCCGACCTTCGGGAGCAGGTGCCGGACACACCCCTGGTTCTGATGGGTTACTACAACCCCATTTACAGCTATGGCCTCTCCAGGTTCGCTGAAGCATCTCGAAAAGCCGGGGTTGATGGTCTGATCGTGGTCGACCTGCCCCACGAAGAGGGTGCGCCGCTGGCCGATGTTTGCGCGCCACTGGGCATCAATATTATTCCTCTGTTGGCCCCCACCAGCACCGATGCCAGCATCAAAGCGTCGGTGTCCAACGCCGGAGGATTTGTCTACTGCATTGGCCTGACCGGTGTGACTGGAGCCAGAGACCAGGTATCCCAACGCAGCTTTGACCTGCTGAGTCGGGTGCGCCCGCATACTCAGTTGCCGCTGGCGGTGGGTTTTGGCATCTCCAAACGCGAGCACGTTGAGGAAGTCTGCCGCCAGGCGCAAGCGGCGGTGGTGGGTAGCGCGCTGGTCCGGGTAGTGCTAGAATCGCCCCGAGACCAACTGGTTGCCAATGCCAGCGCTCTGGTCGCGGAGTTGGCCGGGACGCCGTTTCCGATTCAAGGGGGACCGTAAAGGGAGGGACTGCTCAATGCTAGTGTGCCGAGGAATCCGTGGGGCCACTACCACCAAGGAAAATACAGATACTGCGATCTACGCCGCCACCCGGGAACTGTTGACCCAGCTTATTGAGGCCAACCATATTGTGGAAGAAAATGTGGCGGCGGCCTACTTTACCGTTACCACTGATCTGAATGCCGCGTATCCGGCTGCTGCGGCCCGACAGTTGGGCTGGAACGACGCCGCTTTGATGTGCTCCACTGAAATCCCTGTCCCTGGAAGTCTGTCCAGTTGCATCCGCGTTATGGTGCTGTACAACACCGAGAAATCCCAACAGGATATGGTCAACATCTACCTGAACGGGACTGACGTATTGCGGAAGCAGGGCGTCGAGTCAATCTAGAGCCACGGCCTCAATCAAACAGCCCCGGTCGACCAGCAGAGGTAATATTCAGGCTCATACTTGATCTTCGTCTGGGTCCAGTTCTTCCTCCGACTGCACCAATTCGCCAGCGTATCGTAAGACCTTCTCCTGGCGGCCACTGTCAACCTCCCTGCTTTCCAGATACAAACGAACCGCCTGCATCGGTTGCAGGCCTTCTGCGACGTCACTCCCCAGACGGGAGCGGCGCGTGCCTGCTACTTCGCGGCTGATGGCGGCAATGTAGTGTGCGCCATCCAGGGCCTGCCGAATGTCCGGTTCGCGCAGGTGAGGCTCCAAATCCGAGGGTATGGTGATGCGCACCCGCACCACGGAGTCGGTAAGGTCATTTCTGCCGATCGCTCGAATTACCGCATCGGTGGGGTCAAGCTCCCCGGCGCTGATTCTGGCGTCCACGGTCACGAAGGGGCGGGCGTCGACTCTATGAAACTGGAAGTCGACCATCCGCTGGCCCTGGGGCGCTGCCGGGTCTATATCGACAACGCAGAAACCCTTCAGGTCGGCCTCTTCGCTGAAGTCCACCCGCTGCAGACTGCCCGAGTACACCACCATTGGCGGGTCCTGGCGCAGCACCTGGTGTTTGTGGATGTGCCCTAACGCCACATACTCAAGCTGGGGTTTATGCACCGCGCTGACCAGCAGAACGTGGTCCTGGCCCAGCATCATCGACCTTTCCGTGCCGACGGTCGCGCCGCTGATGGTGGCGTGGGCGGTGAGAATTGCTGGGATATTGGGGTCTAGATTCTTGACCCGATCTTCAATGGCCGCCGTCATGCGGCCCTCAATCTCCTGGCGTACCTCGTCAATGGACAACCCCCGCGAGTCATCCCTGCTTAGAATCCCGCCCCGCCGTGGCCAGGGCACCGCCACGATCTGGAGCGGCCCTTTCCTGGTGGTGACGGTGTAGGTCTGGAGGCTGTCTCCAATGTATACGTTGGGCACTTGCAGGGTAGGGAAAATATCCACCGCGGTGGCCCTGCTGGTGGCATTGGGCAGGTCGTGGTTGCCCACCAACAAGAAGACCGGGATGCCCGCTTCGGTCAGAGTGAGCAGCCGTTTGGCAAACTCCCGCTGGTGGGTCTGGGAAGGGTCGCGGCCCTTGTAGACGTCCCCCGCCAGCAGCACCAGGTCTACGTTATCGGTCAGGGCGAACTCCACCACCTCGTCCAGCGAGGCCAGGAAATCGCCCAGCCGCGTGGAAAGGCCGGTGGCCGGGTCGATACGTCCGTAGTTCTCTACGCCAATGTGCAGGTCAGAAAAGTGCAGGATGCGCATGGTGATGCTCCAAGGGATTTTTAGGCAATCACGTAATAATAATCTGGTGACGAATAACCAGCGAGTTCAATATACAGAACTATGGTCAAGCGGGAAAGCTGGGCTGAATCTGGATTATGCGGATTAATTGATATCGGCACCGGTGGTTCTGATGATAGTCTCCGTTGACAATGTCCCCCAACCTACCTAGAATCGGTAGAGCGATGCGAAATCCAATAGGATTCTACAGGTAAGCTGCTATATGACCATCATTAAACAATTATTTTCACTGCAGGAGCTTGATCTGGCTCTGGACAGCGTTAGAAGCCAGAAAGCTGACGCAGAGAAAGAGCTTACCGCCAGAGTGGCGTTGGAGAAAATTGAGCGGTCTCTGGATGATGAGCGCAGTAAGTTGGAAGTGATTCAGAGCGCACATCGGATGCAGCAGGTTGAAGCGGAGACCATGCGCCAGCGCTCGAGCACCCTGGATGAACAGCTTTACAGCGGTGAAGTGGCCAATTCCCGGGACTTGCCCAGCCTGCAGTTGGAAGTCAGCAACGTAAAAGCTCAGGTCGACCAGAAAGAAATTTTGCTTTTGGAATTGTCGGTGCGAGCTGAAGATACCCGACGCCGGATTGCCGACTTGGAAAAGGAACTGGCTGAAGTGCAAGCGGCCTGGGATCTACGCCAAGCTTACCTGAACCAGCAGGTGGCCTTGTTGACCGCAGAAGAGGCCGAATTGTCGGCGCAGAGAAGCCAACTGGCCCAGACCCTGGACCAGTTGGAAGTTCTCAAGTACGACACACTGCGCCGGAGCAAGGGCGGCACGGCGGTGGCCAAGGTGGAGCGAGGTCTTTGCCAGTCCTGTAGAATGTCTCTGCCCAGCCAGCACCTACAGCGCGTGCGCGCGGGACGGCAGACGGTGAACTGCAGTAGCTGCGGTCGGATGCTGCTCTTTCTAGCTTAGCTTTCTTCTCTATCGGATATTCCCTCACAATCTGATTTGGTTACTGTCGAAGACGATCAGAGCAAAGTTAACCGCCCATATTGGGCTTGTCTAAGGATATCGTTCAGAACCAAGACCACTCATGGTTCGACTGGATCACCACCAGCGGGTTTCCGGCAATTCTCAGTTATTTGAATAGTCTCCCACCCCACAACTCCTCAGCTTGACCCCCCCATACCGTTATGCTAGAGTCCCTTGGAGAGGGTCAGGTAGACCGGGTGACCGCCGTTCCGACTCGTTCGGGAGGGAGGAAAGTCCGGGCTCCACTGGACGGGGTGCTGGGTAACGCCCAGGATTCTGCAGCAATGCGGAAGACGGAAAGTGGCACAGAAACATACCGCCATCGAGTTCACCAGTGAAGACGTGGGGAGTAAACTGAGATGGGCGTGAAGTCGATGGTAAGGGCGAAATCGGACGGTAAGAGCGTCCGGTCGTTTGCGGTGACGCAGCGACGGCCAAACCCCACCTGGAGCAAGGCCGAATAGGGGGACAATGGGTGTCCGGCCCGTCCCCGGGTTGGCTGCTTGACCCCGATGGCAACATCGTACCATCCCGATTTATCGGCGTGGTTTCTGACGGTTTCGCCGCCAGAGGGCTAGACAGATGGTCACCACCCCGGCATCTGCAAAGTGTCGGGTGACAAAACCCGGCTTACAGGTCTGCTTGGCCCTCTCAATAGACACCATCTATCCCGGAGACCATCCATCCCGTTTTCCACTGCCAAACTTGTGCAATCAAACAAACTATCGCTCTCTGCCATTTGGTACGAGGGTTGGAAATTATACGAAAAACCGGAGGCATAATGGTTCGGACAAACAAGACCAAGGCCAAGCTACTGAATGGCGAAATAGCCATTGGCGCTGCGCTTAATTTCTATGCGCCCATCCTGGCCGAGCTTTATGGCGTAATGGGATTCGATTGGGTCTGGATTGACTGCGAGCACGGCTCATCCAACGATTCCGAGACCGAAAACATGGTGCGGGCCGCCGAGCTTTATGACTTGACTCCGATTGTTCGGGTTCCCAACGCTGAGCCATCCACGCTGCTGCGATTTTTGGATCGAGGAGCGCAGGGCCTGATCGTGCCCCACATATCCACCAGGCAAGAAGCGGAAGCCGTGGCCAAAGCGTCTCACTACTACCCAATGGGCGACCGTAGCAGCGCGACCGGTGGCCGGACCAATCTACTGGGCAGCGGTCTGCCGCCAGCCGAGTATTACGAAGCCGCGAATCGGGAGACCCTGATCATCACCATGATTGAGACCCCGGAAGCGGTGGAGAACGCTCAGGAGATTGCCTCAGTGCCCGGTATCGACGCTATCCTGGTCGGCAGCAGCGACCTGACCCAGGCGATGGGCATGCCCGCCATGGCTGAAGTTGAGGCTGCCATCGACAAGGTCATCGCAGGAGCCAAGGCCGCTGGCAAAGTGGTCGGTGTCGCCGGGGCGGGGATGACGGTGAACAATATTGGTAGGTTCCAGCAGTTCGCGGGACGGGGCGTCCAGTTGCTTTCGGCCGGGGCGCAGGACTTCATTCGGCAGAGCGGCGGCGATTTCCTGAGGGCGTTGCGTTAGAGTCAAGATTAATGAGTTATGCTTACGATGCCTGTAGCGCGGTGATGGTGGTCGGCTACGGCAATCGGGTTGCCGGTTGCTGAATCCACCCCCACCATTTATCATGAAGTGCAATAACTTGCCCTAATGTTCATTCGCCTTTGGGAGGCAGATAAACCTTAATGTACCTGGATTTGCATTCTCACTCCGTTTCCTCCGACGACTCAAGGGCCACCGTCGAGCAGTACGTTAAATGGATTCAGGTCTTGCGGAAGCGAGGCAATGTCGTCGATGGCATTGTTCTGACCGAACACCGCAAGTTTGACTTTGACAGGGACTACTCACAGTTGGCCGCCGAATACGGCGTTTTAATCCTGAAAGGTTCGGAACTGGACACGCTCTACGGCCACTTTCTGGTCTACGGAGTCAACCAGGGTCTGACCAATGACCTGGACTTTTCCAACGTCCGCCTTGACTCTCGGGAGTTGATGAAAGCCGCCCGACAGCACGGCGCGCTGGCCATCCCGGCCCATCCGGGACGCTTCGGCATTGGCTTGGTGGACTACATGGAGCAGGGCGAAAGCTTTGAGGACGTCCACATTGTGGAACGGCTCAATGGCGGCAGCCGTGCTGGCGAAAACGAGCGGGCCGAAGAGTTGTGCTCGCAAAAGGGTTACCTGGGCACCGGCGGCAGCGATGCACATCTGGCTAGCCACATCTGCGCCTGCGTCACCGATTTCCAAGCCACTATACAAAATGAGCAAGACCTGGTGCAGGCGCTCCTTTCCGGAGAGTTCAAGCCGGTGCGTCTTGAGGAGACCCAAAACGGTTCGGTCTAACTGGCCTGGCAAGGAGTTCAATTCATGGTCATGGAACTGGAATACGATCGGTCGCTGTACGGCAAAGAACACGAGGCCGGCCCCTTTGAAGTCACCAAGGAAATGATTCAGGCATTCAGCCAGAGCATCGGAGAAACCGGTGCGGTGTTCAACGATGAGTCGGCGGCCCAGACCGCTGGGTATCGCGGCGTTGTTGCGCCCCCAACGCTGTGCACGTTGTACGTGCGTCGGGTCGAACTTCCGGACATCAACCTTAATTTTGGTAAAACACGCTTCCACGCCGGTCAGCGGGTACAGTCCAAGGCTCCCATCGTTGCCGGGGATTTTCTGACCGCGTCGTCGCACTTGAAAGAGGTGTACCCCAAGACTGGACGCAGCGGCACCATGGTGTTCATTGTTTGGGAGACCACTTTCCGCAACCAGGACGGCGTGGTGGTGGCCGACGTTCAAGAATCCTACGCGGCCCGGGAGTAGCAAATGACGCAGCAGAATATGCCCTATTTTGAAGATGTGGAACTGGGCGACGAGATTGGCCCTTTGCAGAAGGTGGCGGCTGACGACCAGGTGGTCGGGTTCTGCCAGCTATGGGGCAATCCCATGCCCAACCGTTTTACCGACGCGGCAATAGCCGCCAAGGCTAATCTTCCCGGCCCCATCCTACCCGGAGTGATGAGCATGGCCTTGATGTCCCAGTTGCTCACCCAGTGGGGCGGCCCCGGCGCGTTGAAAGACCTGGACCTGGTGTTCCGACAGCCAGTGCCCCACGATCAGCCTCTGAATATCGCCGCCACCGTAACCGACACGCGGCAGGAAAACGGCGAGAACCTGGTGGAGTGCGACATTCTGATGACCGGCGCGGCCGGCGAGCGGTATGTCGGCGGGACGGCGTTGCTGAGCCTGCCCAGCAAGAGTCAATAGTCCATCCAGTGGCTGTCCAGCGAGAAAATACGAGACCGTCGCCAGTCAACAATGAGCCGGATGTCCGACCTCTAGCGTTAGACATTCGGGACCTCACCGTTCGCTACAACAATGTGTTAGCTCTGGAGCAGGTCACTTTTTCGGCGGCTCAGCAGGAAATCGTCGGAATCATCGGCCCCAACGGTTCTGGCAAGTCCAGCCTGATGAAGTGCATCATGGGGCTGATCAAGCCCTGGCAGGGAGAAATCCTGGTCTTGGGTCAGCCCAATACTGAACAGCGCAAGCTCATTGGCTATATGCCTCAGATTGAGGATGTCGAGTGGGACTTTCCAGTGACGGTGGGCGATGTGGCGTTAATGGGCCGCTACGCCCGGCGTGGCCTGTTCCGTCGGCCTACCCGCGAGGATCGGGAAGCGTCTGACGCAGCCCTGCAACGACTGGGTATGTACGAGTTTAGGCAGCGTCTCATTGGCGAACTGTCTGGCGGACAACGGCGTCGAGTGCTGCTGGCCAGGGCGTTGACCAACAACCCGGCGTTACTGCTGATGGACGAGCCGATGGCTGGTCTCGATGCCAGGGCGCAGCACCGGTTGCTGGACATAATGGATGAATTGCGGGACGAAGGCACGACGATCATCCTGAGTACCCACGACCTGTCCTGCGTCTCCACCTGCGCCGCCAAAGTCGCCTGCCTGAACCAGAAGCTGATTGCCTTTGGTGACCCGGCGGAGGTGCTGACCGAGAAGGTGCTGAACCAGACCTTTGGCACTCACCTGCTGTTGGTGCATCTGGACGGCCAGGCCTACGCCTATCAGCACCACACCCACTCAAGTGGGGCGGCAATTGAACCGCCTGAGGCTGAGCCGGCCGAGCAGCAATTTCCATAGTCTGGGATTAGTTAGTCCCTCCAGACTCCTCTCCAAATTCTTCGGTCAAGCTCCTCCCTTGCAATGGCATTTCTCAAAATTCAAGAACCTGGGGTGATACACCTCACCAGAAAGGAGCAAGATGTACAATCTTAATGGAAAAGTCGCAATTGTTACTGGCGCTGGCGGCAGGAACGGCATCGGCCGGGCCATCGCCACTCGTTTGGCGCAGGAAGGGGCCGACGTGGTGGTTACCGACATTGAGCAATCTCTGGACGCCATCCGCCCGGAAGACCTCCAGGCGGGCTGGCAAGGACTGCCCAGCGTCGTGGCGGAAATCGAAGCAATGGGTCGGCAATCGCTGGGGTTGTTCTCCGACGTATCCGATAGCGCCCAGGTTGATGTTATGGTGGGCCAGGTCTTGGCGAAGTTTGGCCACATTGATATTCTGGTGAACAACGCCGGTTCCCGTCCCGGTCGCGACCGGGTGCCGGTGATTGAACTGGAAGAGGACGCCTTTGACGAGGTGATGCGGGTTAACGTCCGGGGCACCTACCTTTGCTCCCGAGCAGTCGCCCGGCATCTGGTGGAACGTGGCGGTCCCGGCAAGATAATCAGCATCTCCTCGGGCGCGGGCAAACGCGGCATCGCCCGCTATGCAGTTTACTGCGCGTCCAAATTTGCCATCGTCGGCTTCACCCAGGCCCTGGCCCAGGAACTGGCTCCGCAACGCATCAACGTCAACGCCATCTGTCCTGGATTGGTCGACACCGAGCGAGTGGACTTCATCGCCGCCGCGCTGGTGCCCGAAGGTCAGTCATCCCAGGAACACCGGGCAATGATGATTCAGGAGCGAAATCTGCGAGTGCCGCTGGGCCGGGTGGCCGCTGGCGACGACATCGCCAGGATGGCCGCTTTTCTAGCGTCCAGTGAGTCGGACTACATGACCGGGCTATCCATCAGTGTTTCCGGCGGCGCGGAGATGAATTAGTGCGTTGGCTTTCCTTCTGCGCCGTCGCTATACTGCGATGAGTGCAACCGCTTTCTTTGGGAGAGTACCATGTCTCTTGACCGTGCCGAAGTCGAACACCTGGCCTCGCTGGTCCGAATCGGTCTCAGCAACGACGAAATTGAAACCCTCCGTGACCAGTTATCCCAGATTCTAGAGCAGTTCGACGTGTTGCGCGAACTGGACACCAGCAGTGTTATCCCCACCGGACACGCTGGTAATTTGCAAACCGTGATGCGGGATGACCTACCCGGAGAGTGTTTGACCGCTGAAGAGGTGGTCAGCAACGCTCCCCGCACCGAGGGCGACCTGATTCGGGTGAAAGCGGTGTTGGAGGAATAGTTTTGGCGGAACTCTGGCAACTGACCATCCACGAGGCCCACCAGAGTCTCGTCCAGCGCGAAATTAGCTCAGTCGATTTGACCCGGGCCTGTCTAGACCGTATTGGGCAGGTCGAGGATCGGGTCAAATCCTTTGTGACTATCACCGAAATTGTGGCGTTGCAGCAAGCGGAGGCCGCTGACCAGCGTATTGCTAACGGCGACTCCACGGCGCTGACCGGTATTCCGGTTCAGATTAAAGACTTGATGTCCACCAAGGGTATCCGCACCACCTGCGCGTCGCGGATGCTGGAGAACTACGTTCCGGTCTACGACGCCACCGCGGTGTCCAAACTACTGGACGCCGGGGCGGTGCTGTTGGGCAAGGGCAACATGGACGAGTTTGGCATGGGGTCTTCCTGCGAAAACTCAGCCTTCTTTCCCACCAGCAATCCCTGGGATCTGGCCCGGGTTCCCGGCGGCAGCAGCGGCGGTGCGGCAGCTTCAGTGGCGTCGGGTGAGGTTGCCTATGCCCTGGGTTCCGACACCGGCGGCAGCATCCGGCAGCCCTCCTCGCTATGCGGCGTGGTGGGACTCAAACCCACCTACGGTCTGGTTAGCCGGTACGGGTTGGTGGCCTACGCGTCCTCGCTGGACCAGATTGGCCCAATCACTCAGGATGTCACCGACTGCGCCCAGGTTCTAAACGCCATCACTGGGCATGATCCGAAAGACTCGACGTCGCTCCCGCAACAACCCAGGGACTATACCCAAGCCTTAACCGGCGATATCAAGGGACTGCGTTTGGGTGTGCCCGCTGAGTATTTTGTCGAAGGGATGCAGGACGGGGTGCGCGATGCGGTGCAGAAAGCCATCGGTGATCTGGAATCGCTGGGCGCCACGGTAGTCCCGGTATCACTGCCCACCACCAAATACGCGTTGGCTTGCTATTACATCATCGCACCATCGGAATGTTCCGCCAACCTGGCCCGTTATGATGGCGTCAAGTACGGCTACTCCTACCAGGACACCGACAACATGCTGGAGGCGATGGAGCAGACGCGACAGCACGGGTTTGGCATGGAGGTCAAGCGACGGATTATGCTGGGCACCTACGCTCTGTCCACTGGTTACTACGACGCCTACTATCTGAAGGCGCAACAAGTCCGCACCCTGATCCGCGAAGACTTTGCGCGAGTGTTCCAGGAAGTGGATGCCCTGGTCACGCCAACCTCGCCGGTGGTGGCCTTCCCTCAGGGCGAGAAAATCAACGACCCGGTGCAGATGTATCTGATCGACGTATGCACTCTGCCGATTAACATCGCTGGACTGCCTGCTATATCGGTGCCCTGCGGTTTTTCCCAGGGACTGCCGGTGGGTATGCAACTGATCGGCCCGCACCTGTCCGAAGAAGCCTTGCTGCGCGTTGCTCACGCTTACGAGCAATCGACGGAGTGGCACAAGGCAAGACCGGAGTTGTAGACCGCTCTGATTGTGGTGCTGACGCACTTCCGATGCTAAAATCGATCAGCGGGAGGGGATATTATGCATCGGAGCAAAGTTAAAGAAATACTGGCCAGGGACAGCGCGGGCGGACCAGTCTTGGTCCAGGGTTGGGTCAAAACTCGACGCTCCTCTGGCGCTGTTTCTTTCATCCAGATTAGCGACGGTTCAACCCTGAGCGACCTTCAGGTGGTGGTACAGGAATCCTTGCCGGATTTCGCCCTGGCTGAGTCGCTGACCACCGGGTGCAGCATCAGCGTTGAAGGGGAACTGGTGCAGTCGCAGGGCAAGGGCCAGAAGTACGAAGTCCAGGCCAGCAAACTGGAAGTGCTGGGTCTCGCCGACCCGGAAACTTATCCGCTGCAAAAGAAGCGGCACACTCTGGAGTTCCTTAGAGAGATTGCCCATCTCCGGCCCCGCACCAACACCTTTGGCGCGGTGGCTAGAGTCAGGAACGCCACCGCTTATGCCATCCACACCTTTTTCCAGAACCGGGGATTCCAGTACATCCAGACGCCCATGATAACCGCCAGCGACGCCGAGGGTGCCGGTTCCATGTTCCGCGTGACCACTCTCGACCTGCTTGACGTGCCGAAAAAAGACGGCGCGGTCGCTGTGGAGGAAGATTTTTTCGGTAAGCCGACATTCTTGACCGTTAGCGGCCAGCTAGAGGCGGAAATATTCGCCCTGGCCCTGTCTGATGTCTACACTTTTGGGCCGACTTTCCGGGCTGAGAACTCCAACACCTCGCGCCACCTGGCCGAGTTCTGGATGGTGGAGCCAGAGGTGGCCTTCTGCGACCTTGATGGCCTGGCGGATCTGGCCGAGGACTTCCTCAAGCACGTATTCCGCCAGGTTCTAGAGGACTGCCCAGATGACCTGGGTTTCTTCAACCAGTGGTACGATAAGAGCACTATCGCCACATTGGAGGGAATCGTTAACTCCAACTTTGAGCGGTTGACCTATACCGAGGCGGTCGACATCCTCAAAAGCTCTGGCGAGAACTTCGAGTTTCCGGTGGAATGGGGTCTGGACTTACAGTCGGAGCATGAACGGTATATCACCGAAAAGAAAATTGGCAGGCCGGTGGTGGTTACCGACTATCCCAAAGAGATCAAGGCCTTTTATATGCGTGTCAATGACGATGATAAAACGGTGCGGGCGATGGACGTACTGGTGCCCAGAATCGGCGAGATTATTGGCGGCAGTCAGCGGGAAGAACGCCGGGACATTCTGTTGGAGCGCATGAAGCAGGCGGGTATGGACGAGAAAGACTACTGGTGGTACCTGGACTTGCGGCAGTATGGCACCGTGCCCCACGCTGGTTTCGGCCTTGGTTTCGAGCGCACCGTACAGTTCATCACCGGCATGCAGAACATTCGGGACATCATTCCCTTCCCCCGCACGCCCAAGAATGCTGAGTTTTAGCATGGGGAGTTCAACTGATTGGCTTTTCGATGGGAAAGTGATTGTGCCTATTCGTGTGACCAGTACCAAAGGTTCAGCGACGTGTTCTTCGACGGCTAGAATTTAGATATAGCTTGTGATTGACCCTCAAGTTGACTCCCCAACTTGCCCCCGAATATAATGGGGCATCGTTACGGAAACAGTAACCCAGATACAATAACCCACAGAAGGAGATTTCATGACCACCCATGAAGCGGTGCTGCACCCGCCAGCGCTGATAAACGAGCTGAAAAAAAACAACATAACCCACATTGTCTGGCTGCCAGACAGCGAGACTAACTTCATGTACCAGATGCTCATGGCCGAGCCGTCCATTGACCTGGTGCCGGTCTGCCGTGAGGGTGAGACCATGGCCATCGCCGCCGGTCTCTGGGTGGGCGGCAAAAAGCCGGTGGTGCTGATTCAGAACACCGGCATCTTCGAGTCTGGAGACTCCATCCGTGGCTTGGGCCTGGACATCAACCAGCCTCTGGTCATGCTGATCGGCTATCGTGGTTGGACCCGGCGCGGGGCTACTCCCGACTCGGCGGCCCAATTTATCGAGCACATACTGCACGCCTGGAACCTCAACTACTATTTGATCGAATCCGACGCCGACGCCGACCGCATCGGCCTCGCCATTGCAGAAGCCGATCGGACTCAAAGGCCGGTGGGTGTGCTCATTGGCGCTGAATTCGGGTCCGAGTAAGCGAGAAGGAGTAAATTAATGATTAAAAACCAAGACGCTGTGCGAGTAATCGACAGCAAGCGCAACGGCGCATTATTTGTGCCCACCATGAACGCCAACAACGTCCATTTTGGCCTGCCCACGGTCACCACCGACCAGAAACACGACCTGCCGGTTTCGGGAGCTATGGGCAAGGCTTCATCTCTGGCGTTGGGTCTGGCCCTGGCTCAACCCGACAAGAAGGTGTTCTGCCTGGACGGCGACGGCAGCCTGCTGATGAATCTGGGGGCCCTGGTTACTATGTCCAACAAAGCGCCCAAGAACCTGTACCATTTCCTGTTCAACAACGGCGTTTATGCGGTAACCGGCGGTCAGCCAATCCCCGGGTCGGGTCAGACCGACTGGGAAAACATGGCCAAAGCTGCTGGTTACGCCTCGGTGTTCTCCTTCGATAACCTGGAAGACCTGACCACCAGCATGGATGAAGTGCTGGCATCGGTCGGGCCGGTGTTTATCCACCTGGAAGTCGAGCCGGAGGTTGAGAACACGCCGGTGCAGTTCCGCACACGGCCCAGCCGCACGGTGCAACAGGCTTTCCGAGAATTGCCGGAGACCTTGGGCGTGCGATAGTTGCCCTATAAATTACGGGCGAGGTAATACAATCGTAACAAAACCGGGACGACAGCTTGATTGTCGTCCCGGTTACTTTTATAGTTAACTTGATGTGTATAGGGCTTTGCCAGTGCTGAAAGACTTGGGTAAGGGCCTGTTGGCCCGATCGCTGGCTTACGCTGTGTTCGGACTGGGATTCTGGCTGCTGTTTCAAGGGTTCCTGAAGCCCAGCGTAGTGCTGGGAATATTGGGCGGTGCGATGATTCCGTTCGGCATGTACTTGATAGTCAAAGCCAGGCGCGCATCAATTTTACCGCCAGACCTCACACCCGAAGATAACCAGGAGCCAGAAAATATGACGGAGGAAGACTCTATTGATCCCACCCCTGATCCCATCGATAGAAGCCGCTAAGGCCATTGATTTCCACCGGAAGGATGCCCTGGTGGTGGCTACCTCGTCGGCTCTTCGGGACTGGAATCAAGTGTCCAAACGTCGCGATTTAGACATTGACCTGACCGATTGTATGGACCGCGCCCCGGCGGTGGGTCTAGGTCTCTGCCTTGCCCGCCCCGACCGGAAAGTGCTGGTCTTGGACTGCGACGCTACCCTGCGCACCGACCTGGCTGGTCTGGCGACCATCGGCGAGTCCAAACCGGAGAACTTCGTTCATTTTGTCTTTGAAGATGCCGCCTTCACCTCGACTGATGGAATCCCAATCCGCGGCATGGATAACCTGGATTTCGCGGCAATCGCCCGGGCTTCCGGCTACGCCCAGACCTACGAGTTCGATAGTTTGGAAGACCTTCTCATCGGCCTGGAAGAAGTAATGGTGCAGACTGGGCCCACCTTTGTGGTAATCAAGGTGCTGCGCGATGATAATCCGCATCCCTTCCCAGAGCGGAGCATGGCTGAAGGCTGGGCCGAAGTGCGGGAGACCCTCTCCGCCGAGCTTTAGCGCCCCCCCGATGTTTTAATCCACAACGCAGACCGCTCGTGGTACTTGGTCGAACCACGGTCGAATATCAGCCAATATACCCTTCAACCAGACGGTGCAGCTTACCCAGCACTTCTGCATTCTCTTCTAGCGTAAAATTGTCCACGTAGTATTTGCTTTCACCGGTAGTGCCGTCCACCGCGCCGGTGTCCACCATGCGCTCAATCAGCCGCCGGTCTGCTTCGATAGGCGGCAGTAGATTGCGCCCTACCAGGCAGGACAGCGCAGCCACCAGTCCGTAGCCGCCCCAGTTGGACACGCTGGCGATGACCAACTGGTCTACTCTGGTCACTGCCGGGTCATCGGGCAGCTTATCCACAGTAGGAATAATCGCGGCCAGGTTGCCCATGCCGATTTCGTTGCCGCCGTCGCCGATGCCCAGCGAGGGTATTCCCGACTCAAACAGGTAGTCCAGCCGGGCGGTGTGCTGCGTGATCTCCACCGAGCGCATGTTTAAGTAAGCGTCGCTGCTGGTGCGACTACATCTCTCAATTGATACGAGCAACCCCGGTTTGAGACGTTTCAGTATTTCGTTGGCTTCCCGTCGGCTGGTCGCAACATCGGCGATGGGAAACTCGATCACTTGGGACTTATCGCCTAGCCAGTCCCGCAGCATGGGAACAGTATGAATATCCGCAACATAGCCGACCTTGCGCCCCAGGGCTTGCAGCGCGTTGCCGATGGCGATGGCCCCCGGCGGGCCGTCGGTCTCGTGTTTTCCTGCCGACAGGATGTAAAAGCCGGTGGCGATAAGGGCGTCGCCCGGGTGATCGAGAATGTACTGAGCGGCCTGGGTGCAGAAGTCCCCGGGCAGGTGCGGTCGCAAGGCCGACACCCCCCGCTGGTCGTGGTCCAGGATGATGTCTTCAATGGTGTCGGACAAGCTGTGTCTCTCCTGAACCTTCGTTACTTCCAACGAGGCAATAGTGTGAGGGTTTTTATCTAAAAAACCGCGTAGTCGGCGTCGCGCTGGTCGGTGATGAACATATGGCCCGGCGCGTGGGTAATCATCAGTGATGGCTTGGAGCTTATCGCAACTGCCTGGGGCGTCACACCGCAGGCCCAGAACACTGGCTCCTCGCCGGAGCGAATCTCCACCGGGTCGCCAAAGTCGGGGCGGCTGATGTCCTTGATGCCAATGGCCGCTGGGTCGCCAATGTGCACCGGCGCGCCGTGGGTGGCTGGAAACCGGGAGGTGACTTGCACCGCCCGCACAATCTGATCGCGCTTGATGGGCCGCATACTGACTACCATTGGGCCGGAGAATGTCCCGGCAGGGATGGTTGGTATGTTGGTGATGTACATCGGCACGTTGCAGCCCATCTCCTGGTGCCGTAGGGGTATTCCGACGTCGGTCATGGCCGACTCAAAGGAGAAGCTGCACCCCAGTAGGAAGGAAACCAGATCGTCGCGCCAGTGTTCCGCCAGGGTCAGCACTTCGGCGGTAAGCTCGCCATTTTCGTAAATGCGGTAGCCGGGAACGTCGGTGCGGATGTCTGCTCCGGGAGCGGTCAGCGCTGGCTCAACCTGTCCCGCTTCGATCACCTCCAGCAATGGACAGGGCCGGGGATTGCGCTGGCAGAAGAGCAGAAAATCAAAGGCCAAAGCCTGGGGCAGAATGGCCAGGTTGGCTTGTACGTATCTGGGGGCGACTCCGGCGGTAACTCCGCGCCATTGTCCCGTTCGGATCAAGCCCCGTACTTCTGCTGGACTATTGGGGAGCTCGGTGGTACCCATAGATCCCCCTTTGACGACAATTGCGTTTCACCCATGCATTTCACCCATAATAGTGGCCGTTGTTGTTCCTAGTCAATTCAAACGCTGGCTTGTGGTAATCCAGCCACACCCCCTACCATGTAAACAGCACCAGGATATAGTTTTCCAGTCTATTTGGCATCCCGACTACCGATAGCTATAATGCGTCGGGGAGTATTATTGGGCGCAAGAGCGAATGATTGAATAGCGTTTACTTACTGGCGGCACCTACCAACGGCTCGCATCCCCTGGCCGGAGAAATCGGGAGAGCGGGACTGTCTTATCAACTAATCCAAGACCTCGATTATCTGGGGGAGTCGGCCACCGATCCAGAGCCGGAAGCGGTGCTGATCGACTTATCTACGGTGAGCACGTCGCAGGCGAGAGCGCTGATTGACCGCTGTCGTGAGTTGAAGCTGCCGGTGCTCACCGTGGTACACCAGGCTATTATCAACGACTTCGACCCCGCATTGAACTCCGACGATTTCATTCTGAGCCCGATTCACCCTGGTGAGTTGCAGGCCCGGATCAAACAGGCAATCTTTCGGGTGAAAGGGCCAGTCAGCCAGAACGTGCTAAAAGCGGGGGACCTGGTTATCGACCTGGAAAAGTACGATGTGCTGATGGGCGGTCGGCGTATCTCGTTGACCTACAAGGAGTTCCAGTTGCTGGTGCTGCTGGCTTCCAATCCGGGCCGGGTTTACACTCGTGATGTCTTGTTGAGCCAGGTGTGGGGCTACGACTACCTGGGGGGCACCCGCACTGTGGACGTGCACATCCGGCGGCTACGCTCCAAGATAGAAGACACGGACCACTCTTTTGTAGAGACCATTTGGAACGTGGGATACCGCTTTAAGGATGATGCTTAGGTCTAACTAGACTCATCGCTGACCCGATCCAGAAAGCGGGCAACCTGCTTGGCCAGGCCGGCGTGTTCCGGCGAATTTAATTCGGGGTCTTGCTCCATCAACTGGGAGGCTTCCTCCCTGGCCACGGTCAGCAGTTCCCGGTCGGAAAGGCGGGCCATTCTCAGGTCGGGCAGTCCGCTCTGACGAGTGCCGAAGAAGTCGCCGGGGCCGCGCAGTTCCAGGTCAACCTCGGCCAACTGGAAGCCGTCGTCAATCTGTTCCAGGGCCGACAGCCGCTCCTTGGCGACCTCTGACGGGTCATCGGACAGCAGAATGCAGTAGCTCTTGTGCTCGCCCCGCCCAACTCTGCCCCGGAACTGGTGCAGTTGCGACAATCCGAAGCGGTCAGCGCCTTCAATTAACATAACTGTGGCGTTAGCTACGTCGATGCCCACCTCCACCACGGCCGTGGAGACCAGGATGTCCAACTCGCCGTCGCGGAACTGGCGCATCACCTTGTCTTTCTCCTTGGCCGACATCCGGCCGTGCAGCAGGCCCACCCGCAGTTCCGGGAACACATCTTGGGACAGCCGTTTGTGGTCTTCGGTGGCGGCTTTGGCTTCAATTGCTTCCGACTCTTCGATCAGCGGGTAGATGATGAATGCCTGACGGCCTTCTTGGACTTGCTTCCGCACGAACCCGTGGGCCGCGTCTCTCCGGTCCGGCCCCAGCCAGCGAGTCTGTATTTTCTGGCGGCCCGGCGGCAGTTCATCGATGGTCGAAATGTCCAGGTCGCCGTACAGAGTCAGCGAAAGGGTTCTGGGGATGGGAGTGGCCGACATGACCAGCGTGTGCGGGTTTTCCAGGCCCTTTTGCCGTAAAGCCGAACGTTGCAGCACGCCGAATCGATGCTGTTCGTCCATCACCGCCAGGGCCAATTTGGGGATTTCCACACCCGACTGAATCAGGGCGTGGGTGCCGATCAACAAGTCCAGGTTGCCATCGGTAGACATCTGGATTAGCTCTCGGCGTACTTTCGCGCGAGTGCTGCCGGTCAGCAGTCCCACCGAAATGGGGCGTCCCAGCGACGCCAGGTAGGCGGTCACCAGGTTATCCTCCTGCACCGGGCGGGCCAAGCCGCCCAACAACCTGCCGACCGTCTGGAAATGCTGCTCGGCCAGCACTTCAGTGGGCACCATGACTGCTCCCTGGTAGCCCGCCGCCGCTGCCGCCAGCAAGGCCACCAGCACCACCACCGTTTTGCCGCTGCCCACCTCGCCCTGCAACAGGCGGTTCATGGGCGGGGTGCCCTGATCCAGATCCGACAGAATTTCGTCAATGCACCGAAGCTGAGCGCCGGTCAGCGCAAAGGGCAATGATTCAATGAATCCTTTCAGTATGTTGGGGTCGGCCTTGATCGACACGCCCTCAACCCCCAGGCTCAGGTGTTTCCGTCGGGACAGCACCGCCAGTTGCAGGGTGAGCAGTTCATCGAAGGCCAGTCGTCGGCGCGCTTCCGCGAAAGTGTCCAGGTCGTCTGGGTAATGGGCCTGCATGATTGCGGTTGGCAGGGGCATCAACTTGGTGCGTTCCAGCACGTCGGCGGGCAAGGTCTCCTCAGTACCGCCCAGCCACTGCGTGAGGGCTTGCCAGGTGAAGCGACGAAGATTGCGGGCGGTTATTCCTTCAGTCAGGGGATAAACCGGGATTAGCCGACCGGTGTGGATCGGCGTTTGCCCTTCGTCCAGCAATTCGTAGTCCGGCGACTGGAACACCAATTGCCCCCGGTAGACATCGGCGCTGCCGCTGATGGAGATGCGGGCGTTGGACTTGAGACTCTGGGCCAGATAACCCTGTCCGAACCAGAGAATCTTGATGTTGCCGGTTTCGTCGCTGAGCACCGCTTCGGTGGCTTTCAAGCGCCCTTTTTGTCCCATCGTAACCACTCGGGATTCCCAGAGATGGCCGATTACGGTGCATTCCAGCCCGGGTTCCACCTCGGCAATCTTGACCACCCGGGAATAGTCCCGGTGGCGTCGCGGAAACAGGTAGAGCAGGTCGCGGATGGTTGTCACGTCCAGCCGCTGGAAGCGGGCCGATAGCTTGGTGTCCACACCGCGCAACCGGTCTACGGGAGTGTCAATGGTCAGGCCGGCCGGGGGTGCGCGAAAGTTGATCGACGGCCTGGATGTCTGGGCTTTCGGAGCCGTGGCTTTAGCGGTGAGGGACTTCTGCCGGGATGCCCCGTCGGACACCCCTTGGGAAGGAAATATTGGTTCAGCGTCTTTTGAATCTCTTACCGGGGTTTCGCTTACTGAATCACCAACTCCGTCCAGCAGAACTTTCCAAAGATCAACCCACTCGGCCCGTTGCTTGGTCGAAAACTCATTGTAGGAAGCTTGCAGCAGATTTCGGACGGCTTCGGTATTGGCTAGAAATCCGGTGATTGACTCAGACCAATGCTGAATGAACCGGTCCAGACCGCCCATAACCGCGGTATTGTTGAAGCCCCGCAACGTTTCAAGTTCCATGATTTTTCGGAGAGATTCCACCCAGGGAGGCGTTTTTGTCGGTTGGGAAGCCATTTTATCTGGTCGGTTCTCCCGGTTGCCTGCCCGCCTGCCTCTTCAGTCCCCACTGCTGGATATTTGTGTTCAGTATATCATTCAGCAGGTTTTTGGCATCTGGCATTGCTCATAATGATCAAGACGTCTTGAGAGCCATTATATCGCAGCAGCAGCTGGGCTCAGTCAGGCGGCATCAACCAATTGCCAAATTGTTTAAGACCGGCATCCACTAAATGCGGTGACACGTTTTCCTTGACGCTGTTCCAAATTGCGGCCTAGAATGAAGTTCCAAGGCATTATTTCTGAATCCCAATTACTGCGATTTCTACCGAGAGGCGGTACCAGCGATGGTAGACCAAAAGGAAGCGGGCCGGGTAATCTCTGGCGATGCTCAACCCGATGACGATGCTTTAGACCGCTCCCTGCGTCCCCGTCGGATGTCCGACTTTGTCGGGCAAGCGCAGGTTAAAGACATCCTGGGCATAGGCATCCAGGCGGCCAAACTCCGTGGGGAGTCGCTGGATCACGTCATCATCTATGGGCCTCCTGGCCTGGGCAAGACCACCCTGGCTCACATCATCGCCAATGAAATGGGCGTCAATATCAAGGTAACTTCTGGCCCAGCCATTGAGCGGGCCGGTGATATGGCCGCCATACTGACCGGACTGCAGCCCGGCGACCTGCTGTTCATTGACGAGATTCACCGCCTCAATCGGGTGGTTGAAGAGGTCATGTACTCGGCGATGGAGGACTTCTTCCTGTCCTGGATGGTGGGCAAAGGTCTGGCCGCCCGCAACATCAACCTGCGAATCAACCCCTTTACATTGGTCGGGGCGACCACCCGCTTCTCGTTGATTAGCGCACCCATGCGCGACCGGTTTGGGTCAGTGTTCCGGCTGGACTACTACAATCAGGCGGATATGGAAGTGGTGGTGCGAAGGTCGGCGCAGATTCTGGATTTGCAGACCGAGCCAGATGGCATCTTGGAAATAGCCTCGCGAGCGCGGGGGACTCCCCGCATCGCCAACCGTCTGCTGAAACGTGCGCGGGATTATGCCCTGGTTGAGGCCGATAACGAGGTCACCGGCAACGTCGCCAGGGCTGCCCTGGACATGCTGCGGGTTGACCGCTTGGGCTTGGACGAGTCAGACCATCGTCTGCTGAGCAGTATAATTGACAAGTTCAGCGGCGGGCCGGTGGGGCTAGACACTCTCTCAGCCTGCCTCAGCGAAGATGCCGACACCGTCATGGAGGTCTGGGAGCCCTATCTGCTTCAGTTGGGCTTCCTGGAGCGCACCAGCCGAGGCCGCGTTGCTACGCCGCTGGCCTACAATCATCTGGGCCGCCCCTGGGTCGATAAGGCGCAGTCCTCAACCGACCAAACTCGCTTTTCCGGCTTTTAAGCATACCCTCCAACCGGGTCTTTTCAGATGAGACGAGCCAGTGCTTTGTCTGTCCTGTTTTGATTGTTGGCTTCCTCTCCCCTTGTGGGAGAGGACTGAGGTGAGGGATATCACCCTCTTCCTAACCTTCTTCCATCGAGGGAGAAGGGGTGGCCGAGCATAACGCGGTCAGAGTGAGGGCCAGCCGCCCAAATAAAAACCCCGGGTTAACCCTGCCCCCTTTACTGCCTCACGACTAGGGGTTAGTATGCGATGTATCCCTAGTGATAAACCTTTTCGCCCGTATCGCTCATAATTAGGAGATTGCATGATTTACGAACTTCGTACCTACGACACAATGCCCGGGAGGCTGCCAGCCCTCAACGACCGGTTCGCCAACCACACCGCGGGATTCTTCAAAAGACACAACATTCATATAGTCGGTTTCTGGACTGAGGAAATTGGCACCAGCAACCGGCTGGTATACATGCTGGGCTTTGACAGCCTGGCTGATCGTGAGAAGAAGTGGGCCGCTTTTCAGGCCGACCCAGACTGGAACAAGGTTCGGGCGGAATCTGAGAAGGATGGCCCGATCAACGCCGTGGTAAACAACAGAATTCTAAGGCCGACCAGCTACTCGCCGATGCAGTAACCCCAGCGATAAGATGGGGAGGTGATACCAGTGGAACCTGCCTCTCCGGCTTCGCTTGCTTGCCCAGCATGGGGCGGATAGAATAGTCCGATACCTCTAGGGAAAGGCATCGTGATCTGCACTCAGGGGACGGCCGCGCCAAACTCTATATCTCATAAGTTCACCGAGGCTCGGTTAATAGAGTCTCGGTCAGTAAAGCCTTGAACCAGGCAGTTTAGGTTGAGCATTTCGGCCAGCAAAATTGAATCGCCCATCGGTGATAGACCGGTCTCCGACATGCTGGAGCAAGTTCGGTTTGGGCAGTCGCTCACCGATGCCGAAGCGTTGACCCTCTTAACCGTTGAAGAGGAGTCAATGGCAGACCTGTGCCAGGTGGCCGCCGGTCTGCGAGACCAGGGCAAAGGCAGAGTCGTGACCTTTTCGCCCAAGGTGTTCATTCCGCTGACTCGTTTGTGCCGTGACTACTGCGGCTACTGCACTTTCCGTCAGGAACCGGCCTCCGCCGAGACTCTATATTTGTCGCCAGAGGAAGTCTTGGCAGTTGCCAGCGCCGGACAGCAGCTGGGTTGTACTGAAGCCCTTTTCACTCTCGGCGAGCGACCCGAGCAGAAGTACTCTGAAGCTAAAGACTGGCTGGAGCGTCGTGGTTACGCTACCACCCTGGAATATCTGGCCGACATGTGCAAATTAGTGCTGAATGAAACGTTGCTGTTGCCCCATGCTAACCCGGGCACCATGAGCCGTCGTGAGATGGCAGCGTTGCAACCCTACAATCCGTCAATGGGCCTGATGCTGGAAAGCACCAGCGAAAAACTATATGCTACTGGCGGCCCCCACGAGTTCGCGCCCAGCAAGCGGCCCCGGGTGCGGCTGCGAACCACCGAAATTGCGGGCGAATTGGGGATACCCTTCACCAGTGGTATCCTGATCGGAATTGGTGATTCTCGCCGAGACCGCGTCGAATCGTTGCTGGCCATCCGCCGCCTGCACCAGACCTACGGCCACATCCAGGAAATGATCATCCAAAACTTCCGGGCCAAGCCGGATACGCCAATGAGTAATTCAGCAGATGCTACTTCGGCGGAAATGCTCTGGACGGTAGCCGTCGCCCGGATTCTTTTGGGGCCGAATATTAACATTCAGGTACCTCCCAACCTGAGCGCCCAGGACTACCAGATTTATCTGGATGCCGGGATCAATGACTGGGGCGGAGTTTCTCCGTTGACCATCGACTACGTGAACCCGGAAGCACCCTGGCCCGGCTTGTCCGATCTGCGAGACCGCACCCTTGCCATGGGGTTCGAGTTGCGTCCCAGATTACCGGTTTACCCGGAATACTTTGTCAACACTGACCAGTATCTGCCCACCGCCCTGCGTGCCAAGGCGATAGCCTTGGCTGACGGCGATGGATACGTAAAAGGGGGAATGCAACGATATGTCAGCTCCAACTGAAGAACGACCCGCCTCCCAGGACTTGGCAGCACTGATTAGCTGCCTGAAGCCCCCGGTGGCCCGCATTCTGGACCAGGCGCTGGCCGGACAGGACATTTCTGTCGAGGATTCCGTTGCTCTGTTTGATACCGCTGGCTTGGAGTTTAGCGCTCTGGGCATGGTGGCCGACGAGTTGCGCCGCCGCACGGTGGGTGACCTGGTTACCTATGTGGTCAACCGCAATGTCAATTTCACCAACGTCTGCATCAAACGCTGCGGATTCTGCGCCTTTAGCCGGGACTTCCGCGAAGAAGAAGGCTACTTCTTGCCGGTTAACGAGATTGTCCGTCGGGCCAAGGAAGCGTGGGACTATGGCGCGACCGAGGTGTGCATTCAAGCCGGACTGCCGCCACAGATGGAAGGTGACCTTTACATAAAGTTGTGTGAGGCGATCAAGCAAGACCTGCCTGACATGCACATACACGGGTTTTCGCCTGAAGAAGTGCTGTATGGGTCGGTCCGCTCCCGCTGCACCATCAGGGAGTACCTGGAAGGCCTCCGCGATGCTGGAGTGGGCAGTCTGCCCGGCACTTCGGCGGAGATTCTCGATCAAGAGTTGCGCGACCTGATCTCCCCCGGTCGAATCACCGTCAAACAGTGGGTGGAGGTAATTACCACCGCCCATGAACTGGGCATTCCAACCACCTCCACGGTAATGTTCGGCCATGTTGAAACCAACCAACATATCGCCAATCACATCGCCTTACTGCGGGACATTCAGAAGCAGACCGGCGGCTTTACCGAGTTTGTGCCTCTCAGCTTTGTTAACTCGGAAGCACCCATGTTCCTCAAGGGCCTGGTTAACAATGTCCGCTCCGGCCCCACTGGCATGGACGTGATTAAAGTCCATGCCATCGCCCGCATTATGCTGAACAACTGGATACCCAACATCCAGGCGTCGTGGGTCAAGGAAGGCAGCCGGATGTCCCAGTTGTTGCTGACTGCCGGCGTCAACGACCTGGGCGGTACATTGATTAACGAGAGCATCTCCACATCGGCGGGCGCGCAGCACGGCCAATTAATGCGACCCTCAGAGTTCCGGCAAATCATCCGTCAGGCCGGACGCGTTCCGGCGGAACGGTACACCGATTACCGGCTGAAGCGGGTGTTCAACGACACCGATGTAGAGCTAGACCCGCTGGACCTGGTGGGCGACAACGTGGAGGATATTTTCGGCTCCTACAATCGTCTGGTTAAAATGGACGCCTACCGCTTTGAGCATCCCCGACAAACCTCAAACCAGGGCGCTGAAACCCGGTCTTGAAAGTGAGTCACTAGTCAGCATGGATGGCAAAGTCTTGGCCCTGGCCGGCGGCACCGGGGGTGCGAAGCTGGCGTTGGGTTTGGCCCGTATATTGCCTACAGAGCAACTGGTCATCGTGGTGAACACCGGCGATGATGAGTGCTTTCACGGGCTGCACGTATCTCCCGACCTGGACACCATCATGTATACCTTGGCTGGTCTGGTGAACCAGGAAACCGGCTGGGGACTGTCCGGCGATACTTTCAACGCGCTGGACATGCTGCGGAAGTATGACGTCGATACCTGGTTTAATCTGGGAGACAATGATCTGGCAACCCATGTACGGCGCACCCAACTGTTGCGGCAGGGACTCAGCCTGTCCCAGGTGACCGAAGAACTGTGCCGGAGGCTGGGGGTTGAGCATCAAGTATTGCCCATGAGTGACCAACCAGTCAGGACTGTCTTGACCACCGACATCGGTGACCTGCCTATGCAAACTTACTTCGTCCGGCATCGCAGCAAACCGAAGGTCAGCAGTATCGCCTACGTGGGCGCAGAGTCGGCAGAGGTTGCTCCCCAGTTTGCGGCGGCAATTGCTGATGCCGACATAATAGTGTTTTGTCCCTCCAATCCTTACCTCAGCGTAGGGCCAATTCTGGCGGTGCCCGGCGTGAGAGAGAACCTAGCCAAAATCCGCTCAACTCAGCTTCGGGTAGCAGTCAGTCCCATCGTTGGTGGGGCGGCGATCAAGGGGCCAGCGGCTAAAATCATGGCTGAATTGGGGCATGAGGTGTCCTGCGTCGGCGTTGCCCAGACCTACCAGGGCATCTGCGATGTGTTCGTGATCGACGAGCAGGACGCTCACCTGGCACCTGATATCCAGAGAATGGGCCTCAAACCGCTGGTTGCCCCTACCATTATGAACACCGAAGCGGATAAAATAACCCTGGCTGGACGTATCCTCCAACTGAAAGGCAACTAGACCCATGCTGGACATACCCGCTACCATACCTATCATTCCCATGAAACCGCTCTCCGAGGGTAAGACCCGGCTGGCCCGCCAATTGACCAAGGACCAGCGGGCCGAGTTGATAGCTGGGATGCTGCGGCGGGTGATTTCGGCCATCAAGGGCGCATCCATCGAGTTGTTCTGGGTTATTGGCGGCGACGAACGGGTGATGCAACTGACCCGCAATAACGGCGGGTTGTGGCTTGAAGAACTGGGTCGAAACTTGAACGATACCGTGACCAAGGGTTTTGAGCGAGCCTGCCAGCAAGGCAACGCGGCGCTTTACATGCCGGGTGACCTGCCCTTTATCAAACCCAGCGATGTAACAAATCTGCTGCGGTCATCGGAGCGGGGCAACAATATCACCCTGGCTCCCGCCCGTCGCGACGGCGGCACCAACGGCATCGTGGTACCGCACGGGATACCCTTCGTGCCTGAACTGGGACAACGCAGCTTCGCCAAACACCTGGCGCAGGCCGCCGCCAAAGAAATTTCGGTGTCCATCTACTACAGCCAGGGATTGGGCTTTGACCTGGATACTATTGATGATCTGGAATCCTACGAGCATATGGAATCAGGCTTGTTGAAACGGCTGGTGCCACTTTGGGAAGGCCCAACCGGAAACTGAACGCGCACCCTCTAACAAGAAAAGCCGATGCCAAAGACTAAAGTTAAATTAGGAATTCTGCTGCCCACCAGGGGGCTGCTGCTGGCCGACACCCCGCCGTGCAATGCCAACCTGGTGCTGGACTTGGCCCAAAAAGCCGAGGAAGCCGGTCTGGACTCGGTGTGGGTGGGAGACAGCCTGACCGCAAAACCCCGACTAGAGCCGTTGAGTATTCTAGCGGCAATTGCGGCGCGAACCAGTCGGGTAAGACTGGGTACGGCGGTGCTGCTGATGGCGCTGCGTCACCCGCTTTTGCTGGCTCAGACGCTGGGCACGGTGGACTTGATCTCCCAGGGTCGATTGTTAATCGCCGCCGGTACCGGCGGGGCTTTCAACGATGAGCAGAAGCAGGAGTGGCAGAGCGTCGGGGTTAAAGCGTCGCAGCGTGCCCGACGCCTGGAAGAGATGGTTCAGATTATCAAAGGTTTGAACCGGGGTGAGCGGGTTTCGTTCCCGGGCAGGCATTTTGATCTGGACTCAGTTTCTATGCGGCCCCAGTCGGTGCAGGCTGGCGGCGTACCTATCTTGCTGGCCTGTCATGGGCGTTTTCAGGTGCGGGAGGCGCAAATCCAGCGGGCGGCGCGTTGGGCCGATGGCATAATCTCCATCTCCGACACTCCCGAAGAGTACCGACAAGTGGTAAGGGATGTCCGGGCGTTGGCTGCCGATCTGGGTCGGGACGCCAGCTTGATGGAAGCCACCATGTACCTGACGGTTAACCTGAACCAGGACGCCGCCAAAGCCACTGAGGAAGCCGAGAAGTGGCTGCTGGGCTACTATGGGGCCAACATCTGGGGGAGCCGTTGGGGGCCGTTTGGCGACCCAAGCCAGGTTAAAGAGCGGATAGGCGAGTATGCGGAAGCCGGAGCGGAAACAGTTATCGTCCGGTTTGCCTCTTTTGAACCGGAAAAACAGCTAGACACTTTCCTGGATAAGGTGGCCCCGGTTTTCCAGTAGCCGGATGACAAGCACCGGGTTTCAGTTCACGGTGTCATTTTTTCTGGTGTAATTTCTGGTGTAATTTCTGGTGTAATTTCTGGTGTAATTTCTGGTGTAATTTCTAAGGAAGGGCGGAGGAGGCAGGTTTGTATCCCATAGACCTATCGGGCAAAAAGGGCATAGTCTTCGGTGTCGCCAACGACCGGAGCATAGCATGGGCGATAGCCAGCGTTTTGGCCAAGGCCGGCGTGCAGTTGGCCTTCACTTACCAGAATGATCGGCTCAAAGAACGGGTTGACCGGCTGGCCGGTACGCTGGACGGAGCGATAACCCTACCCTGCGATGCCTCCGACGATCAGCAAATCATAGATGTGTTTCAGCACACCGCCGAAGCTTTCGGCGAAATTTCCTTCCTGGTGCACAGTATTGCCTTCGCCAACCGGGACGACTTGGAGGGCAGTTTCTCCGACACCGGCCGGGAAGGGTTCCGCTTGGCTCTGGAGATAAGCGCGTTCTCGTTGTTGCCACTGGTCAAACACGCCGCTCCGCTGATGAAGAACGGCGGCAGCGTAATCGCGATGACCTTTCAGGCTTCACAGCGCGTGTACCCAGGGTACAACGTAATGGGCACGGCAAAGGCTGCTTTGGAGCATGAGGTGAGGCAGCTAGCCTATGAGTTTGGGGAACAGAATATACGGGTAAATGCCATTTCCGCCGGGCCGTTGGATACGCTGGCCGCCCGAGGCATCCACGGGTTCCTGGACATGAAAAAGATTCATGCAGAGAAAGCGCCCTTGCAGCGTAATATCACCGCCGATGAAGTGGCCAAGACCGCCTTGTTCCTGTGCAGCGACCTGTCCAGCGGCATTACCGGCTCGGTCATTCCGGTGGACGCGGGCTATCACATCATGGCGGTGTAGAGCCGGTTAGCCAGCCGTCTGACCCTGTAGGCCAACCAAATGCCTCCGGTCATCCTCAGCTTTACCGTGGCGGCCCATATGTTCGTAGGCTTCAGCACGCCGCGTCCAAGCCGGTAGGTAGGCTGGATCCAGGGCGATGGCTTTGGTGAACTGATCGATAGCTTCCTGGAACATGTCCTCCCCCATCAACGCCAAGCCGCGCTCCGTGAAACCTGCCGGTGTGATCGGGTAGCGTTTTACCGGCTTTTGGACTTCCAATTCTGGCTCAGGAGGCGTATCCGTAGACACCCCATCGGACGCCGACGCTTC